>JAVHOR010000126.1:0-7664 GCA_036170175.1 Patescibacteria group bacterium
GATTTTCGGAGCTATGCTCGGAAACTATCTCGGCTACTGGATAGGAAAATGGTACGGTACAGAGATTATCGAGAAATACGGAGACTGGATCGGACTCGGAAAGACTGAAACGAACATCCTTCATGGACAGATAGAAAAAAATGGATTTTGGTATATTGTTCTCGGGAAGTTTCATAATTTCACTCGATCATTTGTTCCATTTATCGCGGGAGCAAATGGAATGAAGGAATGAAATTTCTGGATATACAATATGATCGGATCTATTGTCTGGGCAGTCTCTGTCAATCTTCTTGGAATATTTTTTATCGATAACTATGAATCTATTCTCGATAATCTCGGAAAAATAATGCTCGTGATAATTGTATGAGTATGAATATATATCTATTTCTTCCAGCGTAATGGATGGAATCGATATATGCGAGATAAGCAAAAAGAAATTGAAGATAAAATAGAGCAAAAAGAAAAACGCCGAGCGAAAAGAAAAAATGAAATTCCTCCAGCTTAGACTTCTATCATTTCATTCATTATCCGATCTCCAATGTCCTTTACCCTTGCGCTCATTCTCCTTTTTCTCACTTCTTCAGCCATAGGGTATATCGTCCTCATGGTCGTCGAAGGAACGTGGAAAAAGTATGCGATCCTCGATCGTCCTCACCTCTATAAGACAGAAAAATGACGAGCCCCAGTGCCATATGGTATTGGTATTTCTATCATTATCACACTCCTTCTGATCTCACCGATGATTCCCTATTTCTTCGAAATACCAACATGACTCGAACACAAGCTTCATATTGTCCTCATTCTCGCTGCTATCATAGGAATTGTGAGCTTCATGGATGATCTCGATACAATAGGGAAAAGTCGATGGAGCGTCCCGCCGATGGTACGACTCATTATGCAAATAGGTGTAGGCCTCGTGATTGGTGTGACCAGTATCAAGATTAGCTATATTTCCAATATCTTTGGTGGAGTCACTTCTCTCAATGATTATTTTTTCCAGATTCCTCTTGGTCAAAATCTCTATACTATATATTATATACCACTCCTTCTCACTGTGTTATGGTATGTCCTCGTATTCAATAGTATCAATTTCTCCGATGGTATACCATGACTCACTTGAGGATTCTCTCTTATTAGCTTTATCATTCTTGCGAGTCTTGCTATAAAGCTCTATCTGACAGACACGAGTGAAGCATCCCAAGAAAACAGTCAGTTTATTCTTATTATCCTCTCTATTCTCATACCCGTCACTTTTCTTGTCACGCGGCTTGATATCCGACGACTCGGAATTATGGGAGACTCTGGAACGATAATTCTCGCCTTTTTTATAGCGACACTTGCTATCATTGCCTGAGGAAAAATAGCGACTGCAATGTCTGTCATTGGGATCTATCTCATCGACTTTGTCTATGTCATCAGTCTCCGCATCTATAAAGGGAAGAATCCTATGAAATGAGATCAGACAAATCATCTTCATTTCCGACTTCTTGAGCTCGGACTCTCTCATGCGAGTATTCGCAATATAATATATTTCCTCACTCTCTCCTTCTGAGTAGCGGCCATTTTCCTCGATACTATTGGGAAGATCATCCTCTTCGTCATTATTGCTTGTGTGAGTCTTTTTCTCACTCGCATTCTCTCGATCGTGAGGAAGAAATAGTCCCCTCACCCCAGCCCTCTCCTAAAGGAGGGGAAGCTCCAGGTACCACTTCCCCTCTCTGAAGGAGAGGGGATTGAGGGGTGAGGTGGAGGTTGTGTTATGGGGTGAGGTTGTATCTCTCAGAGATTTTTTTCCAATTTACTACTTTCCAGAAGTTTTCTATATATTTTGCTCGTGCATTGCGGTAGTCGATATAGTACGCGTGTTCCCATAAATCACAATTCAGAAGCGGAGTATCTTCTCCAGTGAGTGGAGTCGCTGCATTCATTGTATTCACAATATCGAGTGTTCCATCTGTCTTTCGGACGAGCCATGTCCAGCCTGAGCCAAAGTTCGAAAGTGCCATACGGGTGAATTCAGCTCGAAATGTATCGAGCGTTCCCCATCGTGCATTGATCGTATCATAGAATTCTTTCGATGGAATATGATTGGCGACGGAGCTGAGTGACTCGAAATAAAACACATGATTGTATACTTGCGCTGCATTATTGAATATTCCTCCAGCAGGGGCTTTCCGAATAATATCTTCGAGTGAGAGCGTCGCATATTCTGTCTCTGGTGTGAGCTTGTTCAGGTTATCGACATACGTCTGGAGATGCTTTCCATGATGGAATTCGAGTGTCTCCCTGGAAATATGTGGAGCGAGTGCATCGAGAGAATATGGAAGTGGTGTGAATGAAAACATAGTTTTAAGGAGTTATGTATAATGTGCATCTCATTGTATAGGTTTTCTGAAAATCGCAAAATATTCTTTATGAGAATCATTTTCATAATAAAAAGTAAATAATATTCATATCTGATGGCGTCAGATATGAAAAGAATCAAAGTTTTAGATTATTTTTTATAGAAATCTTTAAAAATCTTTGTGTATTTCTTATAAAAACTGATATACTCAAATGAGTTATATCTATAACATTATGTTAAAAAAGGATACTATACATGCGTATGTAAATTGATTTATAGAACCACATGAGATTGCTGAACGATCAGAGAAATTACTCTGATCAAATTGTGAAACAATACAACTTCTTTCTTTCAATGAAGATGGAAGGACTATCTATGTCCTCGTAAAAAAATCAAGATTATCGGCTGATAAACTTGAGAGTGTTCGGGAAGAATATCGTAAACTAAAACGTTTTCTATGAGGAATTATTCCTATGCAAGCGTTTGTTTCTGAGAAGAATGAATGATGAAGACAGTTGATTACAGCATTTTGTTCACCTGTCTCAATAGCATATGATATTTTTAAGTCAGATGAGAATTTTGACTTCTTGACAAAAGAGATCGAAAGAAATCATGAACTCCAGAATGACATTAATCTTTTTGTAGAAGGGTACTCCTTACTAGCATGAGAGTGATTCTTCATAGACCTATATTGAGAAGAGAATCTCGTGATTACTAGAGAATGAAGATTAAAATATATTGACTCTTTTATTGCCGATATATCTAAAAGAATCTCCCTAAGAAATGCTTCTCAATCACGATTTGAGAAACTTAAGAAACTTTCGACATCCCATAATACGAATCCTTAGAGGCTCAGAAAAACATAAAAAAGCTGGTCACGGTTACCAAAACCTTAGAAGTTCCCGCATCACGCGGAGCTTTTTTTATTTTTGGCTATCTTGCCTTTTCTTACTTTTTCCATAATCTACATCCTATCTGATATCTCCTACCTATTCGACTGTGCTTCTCACCAAATCCATCCTCCATACGACAGATATTTATATCAAGAAACTCAAGGAAGCCTGAGTTGAGACGGTGAGTGATTTTTGCTCACTTTTTCCACGTGACTATGAAGATAAGAGTGATGTGCTGACGAAGTTCTCGATGCTCAATATCCAGGAAAAGCAAGCGATAAAATGTACTCTCGAACTTCTCACGAGCGAGATGACTCGCAATAAAAAACTTCTCATCAAGGCAGTCATCACCGATAGTGACGGCTCACATGCAGAGGCTGTATGGTTCAATCAGAGAATTATTCTCTCGAAATTCGCACAATGAGATACTATCCTTCTCTATGGAAAGCCAAAATATGAATATGGTCGCCTCTCTTTTCCGAGTGCTGAGATCGAGCATTTTTCTCCGAAGAGACAAGAGATCATGCCTGTGTATTCTGATGTGAACTATATTCCTGGCACATGGATACGAGAAAAGATGGCATATATGAAACCTTTTCTTGCTGAGATTGCTGAGATTATTCCCGAATCAATCAGAGAAAAACGAAAGCATAAAAAAAGAAGTGAGAATATCCGTTCTATCCATTTTCCTCTATCCATCGAAGATTTCGAACGAGCAAAGAGAGAACTCGGATACGAAGAGCTCTACCAATTCCAGCTTACCTGAGTCGAGAAAAAATATAGTACGAGAGCAAGCTCAGAAGGTCTCGCACCACCGATTCCTCTCGATACTGAGCTCATAAAGTCAATCATTGCTGATCTTCCTTTTTCTCTCACAGATAAACAAAAAATAGTCCTTTTCCAAATTCTCAAAGATATGGAAAAGCCACATTCTATGGCGCGACTCCTCCAGTGAGATGTCGGTACAGGAAAGACGATCGTAGCGCTTATTGCTTCGATACATGCGATAATTACCGCCTCATCCCCAGCCCTTCTCCTAAAGGAGAAGGGTGTTCAGGTACTACTTCCCCTCTCTGAAGGAGAGGGGATCAAGGGGTGAGGTTCTCTGAAGGAAAGTGGAGCTTTGGTACCATCCCCCTTCTCTGAAGGAGAAGGGGCTAGGGGATGAGGTAGACTTCAAGTAGCTATCATGGCACCGACAGAAATCCTCGCGCGACAACATTTCGCAGGAAGCGAAGCATGGCTCATGAAGTGGTGAATCAGGTCAGATCTCCTCGTCGGATCACTCACTCCACGGATGAAGGAAGATGCACGAGAGAGACTCAAATCTGGACAGACCGATATTATTTTTGGCACCCATGCGCTCATTCAGGATTCTGTACAATTCCATTCTCTCGGATTTGTCGTCGTCGATGAGCAACATCGATTCTGAGTCGAGCAGAGAAAAATACTCGAAGAATATATCACCTCACCCCGACCCTCTCCTAAAGGAGAGGGAGTTCCAGGTACCACTTCCCCTCTCTGAAGGAGAGGGGATTGAGGGGTGAGGCACTCTGAAGAAGGGAACAAAGAAATGCATGATAGTGCACTAGGAAATATATATTCCCTTGCAAAAGAAATGCGGAATAATCCTACAAAAACTGAAGAGATAGTGTGGGAATTATTGAGAAATAAGGGGATCTTATGATTGAAATTTAGGAGACAACATCCATTTTCTACATTTATTGCCGATTTTTATTGTCATGAACTAAAGATAGTCATTGAGATTGATGGGAAAATTCATAATAAACAAAAGGATTATGATCAGGCTCGTGATAATGAGATGAGACAAAAATGAATCACTGTTTTCCGATTCAAAAATGAAGAAATTCTTGATATTGAATGATTCATAAGGAAACTAGAAATAATTCTCGCTCCCCTCTCCACTCAGGAGAGGGGCTGGGGGTGAGGTGCTTTGGTCCCCCATAGACTCAATATGTCAGCCACTCCGATACCACGCACTCTCGCACTCACTATCTATGGAGATCAGGATGTATCCGTACTCGATGAGTATCCAGCAGGCAGAAAGCCAATCCATACACGAGTACTTCGTGAAGATCAGCGAGTCGAAGCATATCGATTTATCGAAGAGGAAGTTCGCCAAGGTAGACAAGTCTATTGGATTTCTCCACTTGTACAAGAATCTGAAACTCTTGAGATCGCAAGTGCTGTCGAGATGCAGATCACTCTATCATCAGTCTTTCCAAAGCTCATGATCGGACTCATCCATGGGAAAATGAGCGGAAAAGAAAAGGATCGAATCATGCAAGAATTCTATGAAAATAAAATTCATATTCTCTCATCGACTTCTGTCGTGGAAGTCTGAGTGGATAATCCAAATGCGACTGTGATGTGTATCGAAGCTGCGGAAAGATTCTGACTTTCTCAGCTTCATCAATTCCGTGGGCGTGTCGGTCGTGGTGATGACCAGAGCTATTGCTATCTCTTCACGACCAAGGAATACAAGACCGAGCGACTTCGCGCTATGGAAAAAACCGGTGACGGATTCGAGCTGGCTGAGATCGATCTCGAGCTTCGTGGTCCTGGAGAAGTCTATGGCGTCCGCCAATCATGAGTCCCCGATTTCCACTTTGCAGACCTCAGAGATGTCGGACTTATATCAGAAATCCGTGAAGATATCGAAGAATGGATAAACGCAAGAAAATAAATATACTCAAAGAACAATACTTATTCCCTTATCAACTCTATGAACAAAAAATATCTTATCATCGCAATTATTTCTCTCGTTCTCATTTTTGGAGGAATAGGAATCTGGTGGTATCTTGGGCAAACTGTAGTTCCCATAGAAGTTATCCAAGCTCCGACTCCAATTCAGGCGAATAGTGGAATTGTGAGTGGCGAAATTTGAACAAATAGCGGAGTTTTCGTTATAGATAGTTCACGAGAATTTAATCTCGATGATTATTTCCAGACATGAACATATTCAATTGTTCAGAAATTTGAAAAAGGTCCGTACACTATTCTAACTATTGATGCAAGAATAAGCTCCTGAACTATTAATTCCGAAAATTGAGTAAGTTGTATGGGTTACTGATTTTCAGATTGCAAAAACTTTATCCTAAAAGATAAAATCATGATTTATGATAATCTACAGACAGAAGAAGATGTCTGATGAGTATATACGGTATATGACAAATGAGTTGTTTTTTATAATGTAAAATGATGATGAACTAATGATGACACTAAGATATTCTGATGATGATTGTATGAACTTGTTTATATTAACTTTGATTCTCTTAAAAGAATATATGAAGACTATACCGAATCATTTGAATGTAAGGTAGATAAAAAAACAAATGCCTGTCTAAAGTGAACCGAGAAAACAGAAACATCAAAAATATTCTATGATAAGCCACGCAGTGATTCATCGAGATTAAAACTCAATCTCAAGGCAACAAATATGGAAGATGCCTATTTTGAGTTTTATAAGGAAGAGAAGAATGGGGGAAATCAGAGTCAAATAATCCCATCTGAAACTGACCCAATTATTACCTGAAATGGCTTTTTGAAAACAAAATTGTATGTAAAAAATAATCTACTTTATTCTTTCGTTGTGAATGATGAGGAAAGAGAGGTAGGAAAATGGAATAATGATTTCAGAATTATTGATAAAAATTGATATTTTACAATGTGATTAAATCTTTATTTTGCTTCAATAGCAAATTTATGACCAATATGACAAGCAAAAACTGATTCAAATATCATTGTTTACGAATGTGTGAATGGTCTGGATTTGAATTGAAGTTTTTTTGTAACTGGTAAGAAACAAGAAATCAAATTTCTCTGAGGAAAGAAATGTATAGAATCAGAATTCATCAATGCTCTTTATGATGATTCTGGAATCTATATCTTGGAGATACCTTCTAATTGAGAATTAAAATATTTTCCTGGATTAGATGGGAAAAGCCTGAGAAAGATTTCTGAGAATGAAATCTGAGACGCACAATGAAATATTCTTGTTTCCAAATGTTGACATGCTGGCTGTGAATATACCAAGAAACAGTAATTATTTTAAAGCTTAACTCTTTCCTATTATGTCCAAAAAATATCTTATCATCGCAATTATTTCTCTCGTTCTCATTTTTGGAGGCATTGGACTCTGGTGGTTTCTCGGACAAGATTCAATTCCTGAAGAAACCGTTCCAGTTCCAAATCCAGTTGTCCAAAAGATAGAAACAAATACTGGTGTGAGTGAGGTGGTGAGTAAAGAAGTAATAACTACTTCGGGGTCATGAAATCTGCTAAGTAAGATGAATTCACCTGATTGAACGAAAAGGTTTGAACTTTATAGTGATCAAGATTCTTGTGAATGTTATTCTAGAGCACAGTGTTCAATTTCTATTGTAGATATTGCTTCAAATACTGAA
>JAVHOR010000127.1:0-1638 GCA_036170175.1 Patescibacteria group bacterium
CCAACATCACCTATGAAGTGAGCGTCGATCGAGCCAATGAGAAGTGAGTCTTCGTTGCTCGAGAAATGCTCTCGACCCTTCATCATGCACTTTCGCATCAGAATCCTGCTTGGCAATTCTGGAAGAAGCAAGAATCTCCAGTTTTTCGCTTCGAAATTCTTTCGATTGGAGGACAGATACGATTTTTCTTCACGACAAGTGCTTCTTATTCTTCATTCCTCTCGAGTCAGCTCTATGCTCACTATAGCGATATAGAGCTTCGTGAATGTAGTATGCCACGAGTATGAAATATGCCGTTCCTCTCGCGTGAAGTGACGCTCGCCCATCACAATCTCGAGACGATCAAAAGCTATGTCAATCTCAAAGACCGTACAGAAAAGGATTCGATCGATCCACTCTCTTCTATCACCAGTGCTCTCGCAAAAGTAGGAAAAAATGATATTGGAACCTGTATTATTGATTTTTCACCAATAGCAGATCATACATGGCGAACTGATGGGAAAAAACATATTCTCTCGTCATCAAGTATTCCCAATTCCATGAAGCTCCACCTTCTCCATTTTTGGGGATATATTGGATGGTTATTTTTTCCAATTATCATCTCACTTTGGGTTGTCCGATTTCTCATGCCAAGAAATACTGATGAGCATAATGAGAAAAATGAACACATCGAAGAAAAAACTGAAAGCTTCGGCTACCGTGTCCATATTATGCTCGGAAAAAATATACGTGAATCTATTGCTGATAATCTCTTCCTGAAGGAACTCTCTGGGAGTATGAATATTTTTGCCAATCCAAGTGGCAATAGTTTTCTCATGAAAAAACCTCGAAAAGGAGTGCTTCATTCTCTTCCGAAAAAACTTTCTCATACAACAAGTATTCTCAATACCACAGAACTCGCAGGACTTATACATTTGCCGACACTCTATGTGAAAACTCCTGGAATCAATTGGGTGACGACGAGACGATTTGAGCCACCGCACAATCTCCCTTCGACAGATTCACCAAATACTCCGATCGGAATGGCGAACTATCGTGGACAATCGACAGAATTCTGACTCCAGCCGATCGACAGAGCTCGACATGTCTATATCATCGGAAAGACTGGTATGGGAAAATCGACGCTTCTCGAAAACATGATCTCGACTGACATAGCCCGTGGTCGTGGTGTCGCTGTGATCGATCCACATGGTGATCTTGTCGAGACAATTCTTCGAAATATACCAAAATCCCGAACCAATGATATTGTCCTTTTTGATCCTGCTGATCAAGAATATCCAATAGGATTCAATATGCTCGAGAATTCCCGACCAGAACTTCGCCCCATCGTTGCAGGAGGCTTGGTATCAATATTCAAAAAAATGTTTGCCGAGAGTTGGTGACCACGGCTTGAATATATACTTCGAAATACTATTCTCACACTTCTTCTCATTCCTGATACGACGATGATCTCAATTCCTCTGCTTCTCACGCATGAGGCATATAGAAAAAAGGTGGTATCAAAAATCAGTGATCCGATTCTGGTACAGTTCTGGAATGAAGAATTCGCACGAATGAGTCCTTCCATGATGAGCGAGGCAGTAAATCCGATCTTAAATAAAGTCGGTCAATTTCTCTCGTCTCCAATACTTCGAAATA
>JAVHOR010000128.1:0-7494 GCA_036170175.1 Patescibacteria group bacterium
AAAAGACAAAGAAGTATACGGAGCTTCCACCAGCGCCACTTACTATTGATCAGAATGAAAAAATAGCCAGGATTACTGCTCGATATAGAGAATCTATGACATATGTACTCAAGGCTGAGTATGTATGGTGATATCTGAAAAAAAACTATGGAAATCAATTTTAGAATTATTGATACTATTGTATCTTCGATATAAGGATTTCTTTTTCTTTTCTTGTCATTTGCTTTATTGCATATTCTCTTTTGCATGCTTCACTTCGATTCTCAAATGATTCGAAGTAGACAAGTTCGATAGGTCTTCGCATACAAGTATATTTCGCTCATTTCTTACTCGTATTGTGTTCCTTAATTCGTCGATCGAGGTCGGTCGTGATTCCTGTATAGAGTGTCAAGTCTGCACAGCGGAGAATGTAGGTAAAATATTCTGACAAATTTCAAATAGAAAATATTATCCAAACAATATCTACATATTTTTATATCTATTCCAGCTCGAGATATTCATCGATTCTCACTTGCCAGACGAATTCATCGATATGCGAGACCATAATCATTGTTCCTTCGTATTCGTCGAGTGCCTTAGCAATAACTGGTAAATGACGGAAGTTGATATGATTGGTCGGCTCATCGAGGATGAGGAGTCCTGGTTTTTCGAGAGCAAGTTTTGCAAACATGACGAGTCATTTTTGTCATTCAGAGAGTGTTCATATAGGTGTTGCCATGAGTTCACCAGTGATAAGGAATCCTGATGCGAAAGATCTGAGATCTTTATCGAGTGCAGTACGCCCTGAGGCTTCAAAGAGACAATCATAGACTTTTTGAGAAAAGTCGAGAGTTGAGAAGTCTTGGCGATAATATCCAATTTTTACATTATCTCCGATTTTGACTCCTGTCGCTGTTCATTTTGCTATCGATTCGAGAAGTGTCGACTTTCCTATGCCATTTGGTCCTGAGAGAAGGAGATGACGATTCTTCCCGAGAGAAACATCGACGGCTTTCTCGACAGCGATATGATCTCTGATAATTTGGAGACTGGTGATTTTTATGATTTCCCCACCGATACCTTCTTGATTTGGAATCTTGAAATCTCGAATCGTCTTATCTTCACGACGCACATCACCCTTGCTTGCCTCGAGTTCTTCAGCTTTTTCCACCATCTTCTTGGCCACAGCTCGGAGTTTTCCTCATTTATGAGCAAAAACATTTGCTTGATCTTTATTCGTTTGGATTTCTTTCTCGAGTCGACTATTCTCACGATTCTGTGATTCTATCTTGCGCTCGACTTGCTCGACAGCATCATGATAATTCCCGACAAATTGCTCTACTTTTCTCGTAAAAATATCAAGATAGAGAATTCCATCGGTGAATGAATTCAAAAATTCAGCATCATGTGAGATGACAAGAACAGTATTATCATAGTTCTGAAGAAATTCTGTAAGATGCCAGATACCTGCACTATCAAGATTATTGGTCGGCTCATCAAGAAGAAGAATATCTGGATGTTGGATGAGGGCTCAAGCCAAAAGAAGTCGAGCTTGTTGTCACCCAGAAAAGCTTGAAACAGTTCGATCAAGAAACATCGCAAATACTTGTTCTTTTGTCTGAGGAGATCCGACTGGTACGCTCGGAATAAAATTGACGGCTTCAAGTACATCATGAATATCTCTATCGATATTATGTGCATCACTTCGTGAATATTTACGGAAATATTCCTGTATGGAAAGCTCTTTGTCTTCCTTTGGCATCACTTGTTTCGCAATAGCAATATGTTTGCCATTCGTTATAAGAATGCGTCAATCATTGACTTTATATTCTCCGGTAATCATTTTGAAAATGGTTGACTTTCCAGCGCCATTCTGTCCCATGAGGGTGATTTTTGCTCATTCACGTACAGAAAAACTAGTCTCATCGAGAAGCCATTTCGGGGCGACATATCAGTATGTCACTTCATCAAATCGGATAATAACATCTCACTTTGCCATACAAAAATCAGAATTAAGAAGAAAAATAGAAATTTCGCGAAGATTGTATCGAAAAACTCAGAAAATTCAAAGTTAAGTTTTCCAATTCTTTTTTGTCAATTCAATCGTTCTTTCAGTTTTGGTTATCGCGAGAAGATATGATACGATTCTTTTATATCTCTTTATTTTCTCTCATGCTCATTCATTCCACCAATCCTTCACTTGATTTCATCCCTCTTGGATCTGTCGAATCTACTCCAGAGTCTGAGATTGTCCGTATTGTTGATTATTCAAAAAAAGTTCAAAAAGATTGGGCAGAAACCCCGCTTGAGAAGAGGATTTCTCTTCTCCGAGATCTCTATAATGATTTTGTAGATCAAAAAGAACAAATAGCACAAAGTGTCGCAAGTGAGATGGGAATGCCGATTCGACTAGCTCGAGATGAGGTTCAATACGGACTCAACTATTATCTGTGGTATCTCGATAATGCTTCCCAATATCTCTCTCCAGAAATAGTCTTCGAAAATGAGGGTGAAATCCATACTGTTTTCTATGAACCAAAATGAGTCATTGCGGCAATCACACCTTGGAATTATCCATTTATGCTTTGCGTCTGGGCATGTATACAGCCACTTCTTGCTGGAAATACCGTCGTATGGAAGATATCAAAAGAAGTTATTCTGACAGGAAAAATTATAGGATCTCTTATAGAAAAATCTTTACTTCCAGTCGGAGTCTGGACAGAAATATTTGGAGATGGGTCTATCGGAAATATATTGACGGATCAAAATATAGATGGTATCACTTTCACTGGAAGCACGATCGTAGGGAATTCTCTCTCAAAGAAAGCCCTCGAGAAAGGAATTACAGCAGTTATGGAACTCGGATGATCTGCACCATGAATTGTCTGTGAGGATGCAGATATTGATAGTGTGATCGATACGATATATTTCATGCGATTTTCGAATTCTGGACAAATGTGTGATGGACTCAAGCGTCTTATCGTCCATCAATCACGATACGATGAGCTCGTCGAAAAACTCTCTCTCAAAATACAATCCAAAAAAATAGGAAATGCACTCGATGAGACTACAGATATTGGTCCTATTATTTCAGCACATCAACTCTCTATTCTTGATAAGCAACTCAAGGATTCACTCTCTCTTGGAGCAAAAGTCCTTTTCGAGCAAAAACCAGATACTATACTCCATGGGGCATATATGCCAATCTCTCTTCTTGGAAATATTACACATGATATGCTGGTATGGAAAGAAGAAGTCTTTGGTCCAATACTTCCTATTGTTTCATACACGACACTTCACGAGGCAATCGAATTCGCGAATGATACAGTATATGGACTCTGAGCTTATGTATTCACCGAAAGTAATGATACATTTCACTATCTTGCTCATCATATCGAGAGCGGTATGGTACAGCACAATAATATAAATTATTGTATTCCATCCGATCCATTCGGTGGATACAAAACTTCTGGAATTGGTCGTGAGCACGGGAAATGGGGATTCCATGAACTCTGTAATGTAAAAGTTATCTCAGAACCTAAGAAATAACTTTTATGAATTTTTCATTATTTTTTGTCATACTGTCGATCATTTTCTATCTCTTGGGAATTATCCCATATTTGTATCATACATTTCATGGTCGTGTTGTTCCACATGCATTTAGTTGGACAGTATGGGCAATTTTGTCAGCTATCAATACATTGGTACTTATTTCTCATACAGGCTTGAATTCTTTGAGTATTTCTCCGATTATTGGTACACTTTCTCTCTGTATTGGAGCTATCATAGGATGGTTTCTTATATGAAAAGTGCAAATTACTTTTTTTGATTATTTTTGTCTTTTTCTTGCACTGAGCGTAGTAGGAATTGCATATTTTTTCTGACTTTTACAAGCGATTATCCCTTCAGTATGTGTCGATTTACTCCTTCTTGCTCCAACAGTGAGAAAATTCTGGAAGACTCCTCGGTCTGAGGATGCATGAGGCTGGCTAGGAGCAGGTGTATCAAAACTTTTTCTTCTATTGTCTCTTGGTACTAGTGCTCTGAGTTTTGAGAATTTATGGTGGTGGTATGCTGTTATCATAAACCTTGTAATGGCTATAGTTATATTTTATAGAACACGCTATATGGAGAATTGGATTAATCGAATACGATTTCTCCTTGAAAGATTTGCCTTAAAAAAGAAGTTGTGGTAGAGTATCTTTTTATTAATTTTTAATTCATTTTATGAAGGAAAAAAAGAGAAATGTTCTCGATTACACCGCTAAATGGCTTGATATTATCAAGACAAAACAGAATCCAACTCCTGAAGAGGCAAGCTGGATAATCACAGAATCACTCAACAATTTTCGTGAACATTTTAATTCAGGATGGCTCGATTATCGTAAGAGTGTCACACTTGCAGATCATTGTGGTATTATTCCTGGTGATTGTGTGGCGGTCGAATGGAAAGGAAAATGAGCCATATTTCAAGATGTTCTTGGTCGAGAATATATCGACTGGCTTGGAGGATTTGGAATGATGAGTCATGGATGGTCTCATCCGGATGTTGTATCAGCCGTACAGGCACAACTTCTTCATACACCAATGCCCTCACAAGAACTCATTGATCCACTCCGTGGGGTCCTCGCAAAGGTACTGACAGATATAACTCCTGGTGATTTGAAGTATGCATTCTTTGCGGGAAGTGGGACTGAAGCCAATGAATGAGCGATCAAGCTTGCGAAAATGTATACAAAAAAAGCTGGATTTATCGTCGCAGTCAAAGGATTCCATGGTAAGACAATGGGATCACTCTCAATGATCGGGAAAAAAGACTATCGAGAACCAGTGTGACTACTCTATGGTGGACCCGTTTATCATGTCCCATTTGGTGATGCAGAAGCTGTAGAGAAGCAACTTGAGATCTGTGAAGCTGTAGGAGTTGGAATTGCTGCCGTCATGATGGAACCAATTCAGGGCGAAGCATGAGCGATTGTTCCTCCTGATGATTTTTGGCCACGTATTCGTGCAGCGACCAAGAAACATTGAGTCCTTCTCATTGCTGATGAAGTGCAGACTGGACTTGGTCGTACAGGGAAACTCTGGGGAGTAGACCACTGGTGAGTTGTTCCAGATATCATGACGATGGCAAAATCTCTCGGTGGTGGTGTAATGCCTATTTCCGCATTTGTATCGACAGAAGAAATATGGCAATGTATGATGCACCCAAATCCATTTATCCATACGACAACAACAGGAGGATGAGCACTTGCATGTAGTGCTGCAATTGCTGCAATCCATGTAGTTCTTCGGGATAATTATGCGAAACAAGCAAAAGAAAAATGAGAATATATCATGAAACAT
The DNA here is from genome assembly GCA_036170175.1 of Patescibacteria group bacterium. GTDB lineage: Bacteria > Patescibacteriota > Gracilibacteria > BD1-5 > UBA2023 > JAGOMW01. Next base: position 5,326 of record JAVHOR010000128.1, read on the forward strand.
CTTGAAAAACTTGTAGAGAAATATCCTGAGATCTATGAGTCAATTTCTGGAAAGTGACTCCTTATTGCTCAGCATTTTCGGTCCGTAGAGATCGGATATCAGGTCACAGCTGAACTTTTCAGAAATGGAGTTCTCATCGCCTGAACTCTGAATAGTGCTATCACGAGTCGTATCGAACCACCAATTGTGATCACGTATGAAGAGATTGATAGAGGTATCATAGCTCTCAAGAAATCTCTCAAAACAGTTTCAGAAAATCTTTCCAGATAAATATAAAAAATGTGCAATACATTTTAATGAGAATAATTCTCATTATTCTTTGATTTCGTTGGGAATTAGGATACACTCATTTTACTTATTATTTATTCACTTTATTTCTATGGCTACCAATAATCCATTTCTTTCTGCTCAGACTCAGATGCGTGCTGCTTATAAATTTCTCGAAGGGAAATATGATAGCCAGTTCGAGAAGATCCTTTTCCCAGAGCGTATTATCGAAGTTGCTATCCCAGTCCAGATGGATGATGGGACTCTCCGTATTTTTACTGGATATCGCATTCAACACAATAATGCTCGTGGTCCATACAAAGGAGGAATTCGCTATCATCAAGATGTTAATAGAGATGAAGTGATGGCACTCTCAGAATGGATGAGTATCAAGTGTGCGACACTTGATCTTCCTCTCGGATGAAGTAAATGAGGAATTATCGTGAATCCAAAAGAACTCTCAGAGAGAGAGCTCGAAGCGCTTTCTCGTGGTTGGGTGAAGAAGCTCTATAAATATATCGGTCCACTTGATGATGTTCCAGCACCAGATGTGAACACCAATGGAAAGATTATGTCATGGATGATAGATGAATATTCACGACTCGTGGGACACTGGACTCCTGGAACATTCACAGGAAAGCCACTTTCTATAGGATGATCTCTTGGTCGTGATACAGCGACAGCTCAAGGTGGACTCTATGTACTCGAGGCTTACCTCCGTTCCATCATTGCGAGGAACGAAGCAATCCATGTTTCTGATATTTCAGAAAATCCGCTCAAATGAAAGAAAGTAATCATTCAATGAGCTGGAAATGCAGGTCTCAATATGATCGAACTTATATCAAAAGCTGGAGCTATTCTCATCGGAACCTCTGATTCTCATGGTGCAATCTTCGATCTAAATGGTCTTAATGTAGAACAGATCGTCGAACTGAAGAAAAATAAGAAGTCACTCACAGAATACAAATGAGGGAAACAGATTTCAAATCCTGAGCTTCTCGAACTTCCGTGTGATATTCTCATTCCTGCAGCTCTCGAGAATCAGATCACTTCGGAGAATGCTTCGAAAATCCAAGCAAAACTTATCATGGAGCTCGCAAATGGTCCAATCACTCCTGATGCTGATACGACATTATTTTCCAAGTGAATTGCTGTAATTCCTGATATTCTCGCGAATGCAGGAGGTGTGACAGTATCCTATTTCGAACAAGTTCAAAATAATGCGAATTATTTCTGGTCACGAGCAGAAGTCCAAGAAAAACTCAAACTCAAAATGGAGACAGCTCTAGCAGGAGTATTAAAATCAGCAAACGAGCATACAGTCATGCTTCGAACTGGTGCCTATGTCGTTGCAATGGAAAGAATACTTGAGGCAATGAAGGTGAGGGGAGAATAGATCAATTACTCTGGAGGGCATACTATTCTATTACTAAAATACTCTTATAGTTGAGAGTATATCTTTGTGATATTTTTGTTACTTCCCAAAATGATAGACCTTATCGATATAGATAATCTTCCACCATTTCTTTCCGAAAAGGTATCCGAACACGACTCATATACAGCCGACAAGAATATATGCCTGTAGCGACATAGCGATATCTGTGAATGCGAGTATATGATAGCGATTCACGATATGATAATAGACGAGACTAAAAATTGCTGAGAGGTATACAGAGAAAGATATGAGAACAAAGAATATTATCATAAGTATCAGGTAAAAAGTGCGTTTCATAAAAAAAGATTAATATTAACGGACTTCTCTATGGTAACATTCTTTCTTTTCTAAAGCAAATAAAACCCCACTTTCGTGGAGTTTTTTATGACAAAAATGGTGGGAATGGCGGGGTTCGAACCCGCGACCTTGGCCTTAAAAGGGCCCTGCTCTACCAACTGAGCTACATT
>JAVHOR010000129.1:0-7338 GCA_036170175.1 Patescibacteria group bacterium
TGTTTCCTGTTGCTGTGGAAAGATTAGAATTGGTTGTTGCGAGATTCGCGTTGGTTGTTGCGAGATTTCATGAAAGAGTATTGACTGTAGTGGTGAGAGTAGAGAGATTTCCGGAGAGTGTGTTGAATGTTGTCGTGAGAGAAGCAAGGGAACCGGAAAGAATAGTAATATTGGAAGATAGTATAACTATTTGACCGGAGAGAGTATTGATGGTTCCAGAGAGGGCATTTTGAGATCTTCCATCTGTAAAATAAAGATTTCCGCTTTCTGTGACAATAGAGGTGTCCAGAGTCTGCCATGTCTTATCTCATCGATAGAATTGTGAGGTAATACCAGTAGCAATGAAGTCTTGTTTTGAATCAATTCTTACGTTGAGTGCTGCAATATCTGAAGAAGATATTGATGATCCTCCTCATCCTGATGGAAAGAATAAATATGGAGAAGAATTTGAAGACGATGAAGAATTTATTGGTATTGAAGGATATACTGTTGATGGATAAGATGTCGTTGACTCCTTAATTGGTGCTGACTGGAAAACTGTAGTTAATTCACTAGATGGTAGATTTTTTGCTCATACAATGGCACAAACTGCCATCTTTGCAAATTCTCATTCTGAGACAAAATCAAATGCACGAAATTGTGGAACTGTCTGAATACATCCTAGTTCACGAGCACGGGCAATATATCCAACATATGACGATGAGAGCTTATTGTCTACATCTATAAATCCACTTGGTTGGAGAGATGGTTTTATTTTGGCAGCACGCAAAACAAGACGAATAGCATTCGCTCGAATAAGTCCAACACTAATAGTATTTTTTACACTTGATGCGATAAGTCCTCGTGATTGTGCAATACTATCCGTATCGCACGATACACTCATCATAGGACCACATCCAGTGGGAAATCATCCGAGACCAATAGCCACATGAAGTGCTTCGCGATACATGATAGCTCGAGAACTTATAAGGTCTCGAGATATAATACCTGCATTACGAAGAGTATCAGAATATGGAAGGAATTCTCCAAATGCAGCAATTGCAGGAGAAGTAATAGAAAAAAGCAATGAAAAAAGAGCAACTGATGCTATTTTTCTCTGGAACGATGTATATGTTTTTGTATTTACTAGAAACATTACGCTTTTTTTAGACTAGAGTCATGCTATCACATTCATTTTTTTATGTCACGAAATACATATTGCGGAAAATTGATTTTATATAATAATACTATTAAGAATAAAAAAACTCATGTCTAGACTCAATTTATTACAAAATAAAAAAATTCCTCCGCAATGCGGAGGAATTTTTTTAGAAGACTACTATACAGGAAATAGACCAGCTGCAGCAAGAACATTGTTCTCTACTGCAAGTAGGGCAAGAAGTCCGAGAGTCACAATGCTAACATTGTGCTTTTCCTGGAAGGCTGCAAGGTGGGCTTTCATAAGTAAATATGATTAGAATGTAAAAGGTAAATACACTCTATCATATATTTTTTTATTTTGCAAATAATTGAGCACATTTTGCAAGAATCTTATGTAGCAGAGTCTACTACTCGTATTTTTACAATATTTTTCTTCACTTTTCAGAACTTTTTTACTTTTTTATCTCTTTTATTTATTTCTATTTCTCTCCTATTACATATATAACTCGTTCTTTCCCTCCGACTTCATATGTAAGTTCTCATTTGAGAGTAAGTCCAAGCTTCTTGAACATTTTCTCTCTATCTTTCTCTTCCTCATCTGATGGCATCTTATAGAGAATGACCTTCCCTCACTTTGCGAGAAAAGGTCGAGCCCAAAAAAGAATATCAGTGATATATGCCGTTGCCCGAGAGACAACAAAATCATATTTCCCTTTATGTTCCTCATTTTTTGAGAGAATCTCAGCACGTTCCTGAATTGCATAAATTCACTCAAGTCAGAGCTCAGATACAAAATAATTCATTGCCTTCACTTTTTTTCCGACACTATCGAGAAGTGTGACCTGAAGTTCTGGTATTACGATCTTGAGTGGGATGCCTGGGAATCCTCATCCAGAACCTATATCAAGAAGTTTTATTTCTTTATGAGAACTTCCCTCAATTATATCACCAATAATACTTGCACCATAGATTGAATCTACAAAATGTTTCTCTACAATTCCTTCTTCATCCCGTATAGCCGAAAGGTTCGTGTGACTATTATAATCAATAAAGATTGTGAGAAAACGATTAAAAAGAGCAAGCTCACCTTTGGAAAGCTCAAAACCATGAGAAGAAAAGATATGGGTATTCATAGAAATGGATATTATATTTTTTTATAAATAATTCAACTGAGAGCTCTTGCAAATAAGAAACTTTATCTATAATACCTCGAAGTGAAAAAATACACTACCCTTACATATTGGCTTCCAAAGATTCCCCTTCTTTCTCTCATTGGGATTTTCATACTTCCACTCATGCTTATGGAACTTCACCAAAAGACATGACTTTTTTTTATTGCCCTCTATATTTCTTATTGGACAGTGAAAGTTTTTGAATCATATTATTACGTTCTTCGCTCATATTTACGACTCCTTCGAGTAGAAAAATATAACTTTCGGGAAGACTCGGTCGTAAAACGAGTTGGAAAAACATTAAAGCATATTGTCATCATTCCAGTCTATACTGAACCCTATGATGTGATCGAGGAAAATATTCTTGCTATCATTGCCAACGATTATATCTACAGAGAATCTATCACTATTCTCCTCGCGACCGAATCTCGTGCTCCAGATGCCGAAGATCATGCAGAAGAAATTATCAGGAATTATGGAGATAAAGGAATACATATTGTTAATATTATCCATCCTACGGGTATTGATTGAGAATGAAAAGTAAAGTGAGCCAATATTACCTATGCGATGAAAGAATATGAGAAAATCGTATCACTCAATCCTGAATACACATTTGTTTCTACTATTGACACAGATACCAAGGTAGAGAAAAGATTCTTTTCGATCATAACCTATATCTTTGGATCGACCGATCATCGAGATCAGGCAATATACCAATATACTCCAATCTATTCAAATAACTGGCATAGTGGGGCATTCTTCGCACGACTTATCGGTACAGGGACGACAATGTGGCAACTTTTTGAAAGCCAAAATCCAGAATTTTATCGTAATTTTGCTGTCTATGGTCAGTCACTCCAGTGTCTTCACAAGGCAAACTACTGGTCTCTCACATCAATTGTCGAAGATGGTCTCCAATATTGGAGAAGTTATTTTGGATGGGGAGGAAAATTCCGCATAATCAATACTCCTACTGTCTGTGAGATGGACTTGGTCGATGAGACAACGCTCTATCGAAGTGTACGATCTCAGTACAGGCAACTTCGTCGCTGGTCTTGGGGTTGTACTGATCTCGAATATATGATTCCAGAATTTATGAAGTCTAAGACTATTCCAAAATGGGAAAAAATAAGAAAAACAATATATCTTATCTACAATCATCTTTTTTGGGCTGGTGGGCCATTTATGCTTTTCTTTATTGGATATGTACCATGAATCTTTTATAAGATTGACCATTCTCTTGCAGCATTTACCGTACCAATAGCAAGCTCTCTTGTATTCACGGTTCTTTTTGCTACAGTAGTATTCCCAAGTGTACTCTCTATTCATATCATGCGTCGATACACCAAGTTCCGTGCAAGAGACTATTTCTATAATATTATTCAGTGGATCACAGTACCACTTCTCACTCTGACACTCTTCTCGATTCCAGCAATTGAGAGTCAGATACGACTCTTTTTTGGAAAAAGAATCGATACATTTGATACAACAACGAAAATGAAACGTAAATAATTATGCTAGAAACTTACCAACAAGAAGTCATTCGTAAAAGACATGCATCCAGAATCTTTTGGGTGGTCGTTTTTCTTTTTGCTGGATTTCTCTATTTCTTTTTCCAATGATATTATCCATCTATTGATTTTTCCTTTCATGAAATATTCTCGACTTGAGGCATGAGAAGACCAGAAATGAATGAGATTATCAAGTCTTTTGGAATTATAAATGTCTCTGTAAAACCAGAAGATGCAACTCTTCTTCTCTCAAGTGGTGCTTACTCAAATGACGAAAAACGTATGACAAATTATGGTTCCTATAGTCTTTCTATAATAAGAGAACCTTATATCACAGATATTGTAAGTTTTGAGATTAATCGGGATATTCCTTATTATATAGATATCGTGAGTCTTATTCCAAAACCTATTTATTCCCGAGTAGGAACAGGGATGGAGAATATTGCGAAGATTAGCAACAACGGATGGATAGCTCATACGGCAAGTGGTCTTCTTATGATGAATGAGACTCTTTCTTGAGGAATCCTTATATCTTCATGAGTCCTTACTCATATTGGTGAAGGATACTTCCTTTCTGGAGAGACAATCGTCACTTATAATAATATTTGGGAGCGGAAGGTCTGGATTGGAAGTAATCTATTTATTTCTGCTTGTCCAAGGACAGTCAGTATTCGTTTTGGAAAGATTCTCTGTAGAGAAAATGAGAAACTTCTCACAGAAAAATGAAAAACTCTTACGGGGGTTCTAGCACTATGAAATGGTTATATAAAGACAAGAGATGCTCTTCTCATATGAGATACTTTTCGTCCAATTACCTTTACTGGCAGTGAAAAAAATAGTACAGACTATATCGAAAAGGATGGAACATGGTATAGTCAGAGTGGGGGTATATTCCGAGTTCTTGAGAAAAATAGATCAACCAATGCTCCTTCCATTATCAATACAGGCCTTGATGAGATTAGATATGCTCTCTGGAAAGATGGTGACCTCATTGTAATCGGGAAAATGAAATGAAGCTTCTTTCTCACATTTCTTGATTCAGAATGAAAGAAACCTCAGAAGTTTATCCCATTTCCTGATATTCCTCTCGAAGAAGTCCGTATCGAGAAAGAAAATGGAAATCTCTTCTTCAAGACCAAGTGAGCACTTCTTTTTCTCTATCATAATAGCGAGAAGATCGAATGGCTTATTGATAGCCAGATTCTTGCTTTTGCGAATGAGAGTGCTCTCTATGAAAAAGATTGAGTAATCTGGCGAGCTGATTGGAGTGAGAGAAAATAGAAGCTTGCAAAAGATACATAGATCTTACAATATTCTTAGATTTTACTTGACCTACAAGACGATTATGAAGAGTTGAGATGAAGATCTATGAAATAGGGGTAAATAGAAAAACTCTCCAAAAGACTTGGAGAGTTTTTCTGAAGATACATGATTATTTCTTTGCGGAGTCAGGCACCTGAGCAGATCCTTGTTGGAGACAGTTTGTACTCAGAATTCCGATGGTAGTTCCTGAGCTAATAGTCACAGGTACTGCATCCTTACAACCTCACTTGAGTTGAGTTGTAAGTGCTTGACCAAGTTGACTAATTGCAGCTTGGAATCCAACAGTCTGTCCATTATCTTGTCCTTGCTTAAATACTGTATTAAGTTGAGTATTTACTGCATTATTAATGAGAGCTGTTTCCGTTTTCGCGAGAATATATGGCGCGGAAACAGAGATAAGAAAGTATACTGATGTAAAAAATACCCAAGCGGCTGCAAGTATTTTGCCAAGACTAAGCTTAGCAAGAGATTCCATTGAAATCATAAAAAGAATAAGTGAAGAACTAAACATCGGAGAGTATATAGATACATATATGTCTTTCAACTTTTTTCTATTCCATACCAATATAAATTATGTATAGTAATTATCTTTAGAGAAAGATATTGATTTCACAGTGAAAGGCTATATACTTTACAGCAGCAGAAAAAATTACAATACTTTTATGGAAACAGACGTTCGCCTCGCGGTCCTTATTGATGGAGATAATATCCCGTCAGCGTATATCAAGGAGATGATGGAAGAGATAGCGAAATATGGAAATCCTACCATTAAGCGAATCTATGGTGACTGGACTCGTCCAGGACTCACAAAGTGGAAAGATCTCCTTCTCGAGAATGCAATCACACCGATCCAACAATATGGCTATACAACAGGAAAGAATGCAACTGATAGTGCAATGATTATTGATGCAATGGATGTTCTCTATTCAGAAAAAGTCGATGGATTCTGTCTTGTGTCGAGCGACTCGGACTTCACTCGTCTCGCGACACGACTCCGAGAGGCGGGGATGAAGGTCTATGGAATCGGTGAGAAAAAAACTCCCAATCCTTTTATCGTCGCCTGTGACAAATTCATCTATATCGAGATTTTGAAGAAGCCAGCAAAAGAAGCTCCGATAAAATGAAAGAAATCTCAAAAATGAGAAAAGATCATTCCATTCTCTGAACTCGAAACTCCAATACCACAAATCGATACAATTACTCAAAGCGTCATAGATCTTATAGCAGACACTGTCTCTGATCTTGCTGATGATGATGGATGGGCATTTCTCGGAGATGTCGGTGGACTTCTCCAGAAGAAGCAACCAAATTTTGACTCGAGAAATTATGGATTCAATAAGCTCACACCACTCCTTGTCTCCACTGGAAAATTCGAGATTACTGAGCGCGATGGAGGAAAATGAAGATACAAGATTCTCTATGTACGAAATAAATAAAAAGAACAAAGTAGAGTGAGAATTGTAAAAGGATAAAAAATAGCGATACTACGGGCATAAATTCTATTTCCTCTATTATCAATCCAATGCTCTTCTCCGAACTCCAGCTTATCACTCCGATTCTCAAAGCACTTGAAGAAGAAGGATATACAACCCCGACTCCGATCCAAGAAAAGGCCATTCCTATTGTCCTTGGTGGATTTGATATTCTTGGCTGTGCACAAACAGGTACTGGAAAGACGGCAGCATTTGCTATACCGATTATCCAGCGACTTTCGAAGAAGATCGCATCAGAAATAGCTCCTGATGGGAAAAATAAGATTCGAAAAAGAATCCGTTCTCTCATAGTCACACCTACTCGGGAACTCGCAATCCAGATTCGTGAGAGTTTTCTCGCGTATGGACGACATGCACATCTCAGATCATGTGTCATATTCGGATGAGTCGGACAATGAGCACAGGTCGCGGCACTTCGAGATGGCGTCGATATAGTCATCGCGACGCCAGGACGACTTCTCGATCTCATGGCTCAAGGACATCTCACACTTCGAGATGTAGAGATATTCGTCCTCGATGAGGCAGATCGTATGCTTGATATGGGATTTATCCACGATGTGAAGAAGCTCCTCGCCGTACTTCCTCCGAAGAAACAAACACTTTTCTTTTCGGCAACCATGTCTCCAGAGATTATCAAGCTCGCAAGCACTATTCTCGTAAATCCCGCAAAAGTCACCGTCACTCCGATTTCTTCGACCG
>JAVHOR010000130.1:0-7149 GCA_036170175.1 Patescibacteria group bacterium
GACTTTTGCTGATGTCGCTGGATGCGATGAAGAGAAGGCAGATCTCATAGAGATTGTCGATTTTCTGAAAAATCCTCAGAAGTATAAAGACCTTGGTGCAAAGATTCCTCGTGGCATTCTCCTCCAATGACCTCCAGGAACAGGAAAAACACTCCTTGCTCGTGCCGTCGCAGGAGAATCTGAAGTTCCATTTTTCTCTATATCAGGTTCTGAATTTGTCGAAATGTTTGTCGGTGTTGGTGCTTCTCGTGTGCGAGATCTTTTTCGTGAGGCTCGAGAGAAGTCACCTTCTATCATATTTATCGATGAGATTGATGCTATAGGAAAAAAGCGTTCTCCAGGAATAGGTGGAGGACATGATGAGCGTGAACAGACACTCAATCAGATACTCACAGAGATGGATGGATTCGATAACGAGACCAATATTATCGTGATGGCAGCGACCAATCGTGCTGATGTTCTCGACAAGGCACTTCTCCGACCAGGGCGCTTCGATCGCAAGGTGACTATCAGTCTTCCTACTCTCGAAGATCGCAAAAAAATCCTCGAAGTTCATGCGAAAGGAAAGCCATTTGGAAAAGATGTAAAGTGGGATAGTATTGCTTCTATCACTGTAGGATTCTCTGGTGCTGAGCTCGGTAATCTTCTCAATGAATCTGCAATTCTCGCAGGTAAGAGAAGTGTGAAAAGTATAACTCAAGAAATGATACAATCATCTATCGAAAAGGTCGTCATGGGAAATGAGAAAAAATCACTTCATATGACTGAACATGAGAAGAAGCTCACTGCTATCCATGAGGTTGGTCATGCAATCGTCGGAAAGATGCTTCCTCACACAGATCCTGTACACAAGATATCTATCCTTCCACGAGGAGGTGCTGGTGGTGTCACATGGTTTCTTCCTGAGAAAGATCGTACCTACACTTCGAAGGCAAAATATCTCGATGAGCTCGCTACACTCTATGGTGGACGTGTCGCAGAAGAAGTATTCTTCGGTCCTGAGTATATCACGACAGGTGCTTCATCGGATATCGAGCGTGCGACTGAGATTGCTCGTGCTATGGTGATGCGATTCGGATTTGATCCTGAGATTGGTCCTGAGAATCTTGCTCCTGATATGTCCGAAGGGAACTTCCTCGGAGGTCAGACTAATGGGAAGATCATATCAGATAAGACACAAGATCTCATCGATCTGAAAGTCCGCGCACTCCTCCTCGATGCCTACGCTCTTGCTCGAAAGATTATCACAGCCAATCATGATCTCCATGAGAAGATTGCTCATGTCCTTCTCGAACGTGAAGAGCTCCTCAAGGATGAGTTCGATGCACTCTTCGAATGAGTGGCTGGTGTTCCACAGAAAATAGCAATGTAATCTAAAAATAGAATAGAGAAAGTCCTCCAGCTTCTGGAGGATTTACTTTAGTCTCTTGAGTTTTTCTCATTGGAGTCTCTTTGATTCATCCATGATTGCCTGATAAATATCATGTATATCGAAATCCACTATCTTCGAATATTTCTCTAGAATTTCCCTTTCTCGAATAGGATCGAATATGGGAAGTCAATTCTCGAGCTTATACTCTGCGACTTCTTCAGTAAGATTCATGCGTTTCGAGAGAAGGATAAGAATTTCTTGGTCTATGGAGGATATTTTGTTTCGGAGTTCTTTGAGTTCTTGAGTCATAGGAATAAGATAAATGTTATTCTTGATTATAGTCACGAGAAGAAACTTTACAATAATTGAGTGGATTCTTTGCATAGAAAATGATCTTTCTTCTTGATCTATCTCTTGAAATCTATAGTATAACTAAGCCAAAATTACATACTTCTTATTCTTTTTATATTTAAAGGTAAGTAGGAGGATTTGCAAAATCCTTTCCTCTCTTCTGTGCTTTTAAGTATAGAAAGAAGTTGTAGTTTTGGCGAACATTAAGGTGAGCGAATCCTCCTTTTTGTTTGCCAAAACTTTCCGTATCCCACCCAAAAGGTGGGATCGATCCATTTTTATAGACTGTAACTTTTGGCGTGTTTATACTTTACACGCCTTTTTATGTGATATTATTTTAAAGATAATAACTTTGCTCTCTATCATGGTGATAGTATTGGGATTATGGGAAAATTTCCAGAGAATTCAATTGATATGATTTTTGCAGATCCTCCTTATTTTCTTTCAAATGGTTGATTTACAGTTCATGCAGGACGTATGGTGAAGGTAGATAAATGAGAATGGGACAAATCCTCTTGAGTAGAAGATGATTTCGGATTTCATATTCGATGGCTTGAAGAAGCAAAAAGAATACTTAAGCCAGATGGAACAATTTGGATATCTGGAACATACCACAGCATTTATCAGTGCTGATATGCTCTTCAAATACTTGGTTTTCATATACTCAATGATATTTCATGGTTTAAGCCAAATGCTTCACCAAATCTTTCTTGTCGTTTTTTTACCGCTTCCCATGAAACCATTATATGGGCAAGAAAGAATAAGAAATGAAAACATTATTTTGATTATAGCGCTATGAAAAATGGAGATTGGTCTAGTGATTCTCTCAAGAAGCCTGGACTTCAAATGAGATCTGTCTGGTCAATATATCCACCAAAGAATTGGGAGAAGACATATGGGAAACATCCTACACAAAAGCCGATAGATCTTCTTAAAAGGATCATCATAGCATCCACAAAGGATCAAGATATTATTCTTGATCCTTTTTCTTGATCTGCCACGACAGGGATTGCTTCTGAAATAATCGGTAATCGAAAGTATATTGGCATTGATCAAAGTATGGAATATCTCGATCTTTCTATCAAGCGGTATAAAAATATTATATCAGTTTCTAAATAAATAACATGTCTAAATTAAACCATGATGCCTGGGATATTATTTTTGATAAACTTTGAATACTTAGTCTTGTAGATCAAGTAGGATATTATGATATTAGTGCGGACGATATAAAGAAAATCTCTAATAGAGAACCAAGATTAATGACAAAGATAGATTATGAGGAAGTGCTGCCACAGATTATGAAAAATAATCAGCTTTCCATACTTGCTATATCAAATTGAATATATCGGATTGCTCGGACCAATCCATTTATGAAAATCTCTCCAATTACAACAGCACAAAATATAAAAAAAATGATTGTACGAGATGATATATGCACAATCGATCCTTTTTCTGTAAAAACAGAGTCCCAGATTCTCGACCTCTGTGGTGTAAATGGTATCCTAGATGAAGTATTCGGAGAAAAGTCGTATCTCACTATCAGATGAAGACTGCGAATAGATTCTGAAGTTTGATTTACTCTTGATTCTGTACGATATAATATAACCTGAGTTCAGATAGAAGTTGACGGAGGATATGAGGGGAATTCCTCGATTAATCTTATAGAGGCAAAGATGTGATGAAGAAGTAATCTGAGCATCAGACAACTTGTTTATCCAGAGATTTTTTGGAAATCTCATATCATAAATAAAATCATCCATTCGTATGTTCTGCTTTATGAGCGAAATATAATACGATTTATCCCATTTTATATACTTGCAGATTGAGAATACATACTTGATAGTAGTAGTGAAAAGCAATTCCAATTCATTCACTCAGATGCTGAGATATTTGAGATTTCTCGAGTTCCTATAAAAGAATGAGTACTTAATTATAATGCCCCATTTCCCCAGGCTGATGATTTTGATAAAGTAGTTTCCATGTTTATCTATATTTCAAGCGGATATACTTCCAAAGAGGAACTTTCGAAGGAATTCGATATTGTAAGTCGCCAGATAGATTATTATTATTCAGTCTTGAGTTTTCTTGGGCTTTGTGATTATGAGAGGGGTGATGATATTATTCTCACTGAAAGAGGGGAGAAACTCTCAAAACTTTCGAAAGAGGAACTTCTTATCGAACTTGCGAAGATTATTTTTTCCTCGGAAATTTTTCATGATGCTTATTTATTTGGTATTGACTCCGTAGATGAGAAAGATTTTGAAAAATGGAGAATAAGTGGAAGTACTATCAAACGGAGACTTCAGACTGTCAATGCTTGGATTAGGTATTTTAAGGAAAGCTTATAGCATTTATTTTAAACTAAAATCTCTTGGGAAGCAACGCAAGAGCCTTTTATACAAAAAAGGATTTAGCAAGAAAAATTTTCTAATTTACCCTTTCCATATTTCATTAAATTCCTGAAAATTCTGTACACCCGCTTGTATCTGTGCATTCACGGCGATATAGGGCTTTCCATCTTCATCGAGCCATTTCTTGTTCACTGGACGGACAGAGAGCTCGAGATTATATTTCTCTCGGAAATACTCTTGTACATATTTCCTCGTGTCTCGGTGAAGTGCTGGAGGGAGGACAAAAGGGATATATTTCCCAAGTTCTGACGAGTAGTATATCCTGTGATTCTTATGAAGAGTGACGATGATAGTGGCATCAGGAATGGGAAATGAGATTGATTTCTTGATTTCTTTTTGTTCATTTTTTCCTCGAGTCTCATAGAATTTTCCGATTTTGATAGGATAACTTTCCCAGTCAATATTCTCACTATTTTTGAGATCAAGAGTTGCTGCAAAGTCCATGAGAGCATTATTGATTGCTCGTATCTCCCCATTTCCTGTTTTTCATCCCGAAAGAATAAATGTTCGAAAATACTCTTCGACGAGTTCTTTCTCTTTGGGAGTAAGTTTTATATTTCTGTCTCAATGATAGTATCGTGCGAATACCTTTTCGAGATTGGTATCCCATGCAAGATAGGGATCACTATATCCGAATGCGAGTATTGCCCGAGAAGTATATCATCATACCCCCGGGAGCTTCATGAGAAGTTCTATATTTCTCGGAAAAATACCAGCATATTCTTCACTGATGATTTTCGCAGTACTCAGTATATTTCGCGCTCGGGAATAGTAACCCATTCCTTGATAATGAGGGAAAAATTCTTCATAGCTTGCTCGTGCAAGATTATGGATTGTCGGGTACGCTTCGAGAATTCTCTCAAAATAGGGAATGACTCGATCTACTTGAGTCTGCTGGAGGAGAATTTCTGAGAGCCATACACGATAGAGTCTCTGAGAATCTCCGAGAGTATAGTCCCGCCAGCTGAGATAATGACGACCATTCTTCTTGTACCAGTTGATAAGATCTTGCCATGGAAATGTCGGAAGAGAGGTATGCATAATCCAAATATAGTAAAAACCGAGTTTTTCGCAAGGAGATGACCTGGAAATTGTACCAATTTTGTCTACAGAACACTCTATTTTGTGTTGCAAAGAGAGATTGAAACACTATAATAACTCTTGAATTTTCTAATTCTTCTCTATGAAAACGCTTTCTCGTATACTGATAGGGCTTCTTGCATTGAGTGGAGTATCAGCGCTTGGCTATTATGCCTATATACTTACAGCAACTACTCTCACATTTCCATTCCTTGGAATGGAGAATCAGAAGGGAAATATGCTCGAATTTGTTGTCTCTCCTCCGAGATTTTTTTCTCATCAGACTGCGATAGTCCTCGATCCTGATGCCGTGAGATCATCACTGAAGTATGGCGATGGGCCACTCATAGGGAATTCTACAGTATCAGGAGAATATACTATAGAGGTTGCATGAGGATATGTCCGAGTCTCAGGGGATGCCATAGTGAAAAAAAATGCAAAATCTATCACACTCAGTGCTGATGAATACAATGATAAGAAAACTACTCCATACCGTCTTCCTCGCGATATTATTCTGACACCAAGTGATATTCCTCGCGATATCTCTGTCTCAAGTGTAGGAGAGTCGCGAGATCAGAAGTATGATATCAGTATGTATGGATTCGATGAATACAATCCTGACAATATTCGTTATTATGTGCATTATGAGAGTGGTGCGACATGTGATATATCGTCTTCTTGGGGGACGGATATGCTTCCTCCGTATTATGAGAGAATTCCACAGAAATGAGATTCTCCCCTTACACCAGTAGTTCCGACCGTCATGCCTCCTCGGGGAAATGAATGAATCCCAAGATGGCCATTTGTGCAGCTGAATGCGACATCTATACATCCAAGCATGAAGGATGGTCAAGTCTGGACAAGTCAGATACAACTTCCATATAATCTTGATGCTCCACGCCTTTGTATCATAGCAGGAGTCGGTGGAGTATTTCGTACTATAGAGAATCGGACACTTGATCCATTTACTGTCACGTGAGCGACTCTCGATACTCTCTCTCCGGAGTATGACATGAAAAGCCAGGTAGAATTCCGATTTTCGCACTCTCTCTATCAGGATCAATGAACACTCTATAGTCCTGAATATATTGCTCATAGGAGTGCTGCAAAGATTGATTTTTTGAAACATCTTGATGTGAGTCCTCATATTGATATCACTCCAGATGATCTCATTCTCACTCCTGACCGAGCTATTCTTACACTTCCACTCAAGGAAGGTGAGAAATATAATTTCTCTATCAAGGATATTACTGATGTATATGGAAGAAAAGTAAGTATTAACCATGAAGTTCTCCCAAAGAGTTCATCATTTCTCTCTATACGTCTCGATAGAAATCAGGCAATATTTAAAAAGAATTCAGTTATTCCGCTCAAGCTCTATTCTCTCAAGGCAGAGAAAAATACATACTCTCTGAAATTGTGTCGCGTCAACCTCGAATGATATGCAGAATTTGAGCGTATGATCCTTGATCCAGATCACTCAAGCAATGATATGATGTATTCTCTTTTCGAAGGAAGTGGTACTTCGAATTGTGTGAAGAAAGATATTATTCTTACCCAGACAGGATATATTTCTCCTTTCTTTGCAGAAGATTTCAATTCTGGAAGACCACTGAATTCATGAATGTATGTTCTTGCTTTTTCTAATAAGTCTGATATCGCTTCTCTTGGGAAGCTTTATAGGCCAGTGATTTTTTCGGTCATTGATAGTCATATTACTCTGAAAGTCGATGCAAGTGGAAAGATTCTCGCTCTTGTCACTGATATTTCGACATGAGCACCTCTCGCCGATCAAGAAATAGTGGTACGACGAAATGTTTCTCGTACATATAGTGAAAAATGGAATCCTGATACAGGTCAGTCCGAGAAAACATATCTTCCTCTTTCTACTCAGGCATTTGCTACAGGAATTGTCCTTGGTCGCACGAATAGTCT
>JAVHOR010000131.1:0-1557 GCA_036170175.1 Patescibacteria group bacterium
ACATACGTCTAGAGACTCATACACTCTATTTCATAGAGTAGTATAAGTGATTTCAGGAGAAATCAACTACTCTAGACCCTAACTTTTAGCCACACACTATTTTCTAATATGCCGTATTTAATAATTTTAGTATTAAATACTAAGATTAACTGAATGCGACTTTGACAAAAATAGCATTTTTCATAAGGTTGAGTATATGAAGTTCTTTTCACATGGCATACTCTGAATGAATGCAAGAAATTTGCGATATATTCGGACAAAAAATACTACTGAGTGAATCTCTCTTGCAGATAGCAAGCTCAAGACGAAACATTTTTTATCAAGTCGATGAATTCCTTTTGCAGAAACGTACACCACTATTTCATCACAACAAGAATTAAAGAATTTTTCATTTAAATCTATTAAGTCGGATCATTTTGTTATTAAACCAAATAAGTGAAGTGGCTGAAAATGAATACTCATAGTGAAGAGAGAGAAAGATAGCTATGTTATTCAAAATGAAATATGGACTGAAGATGAGATCAAACTTCATGTAATTGATATACTTCATGGATCATTCTCACTCTATGGGTCATCAGATACTACTGTAATAGAAGAGCTTCTTGTTCCATGAAGGGATTTTTTAGATTATTGCAAGTTTGGACTCGCAGATATACGAATTATCGTATACAACTATGTTCCTATCACAGCAATGATCCGTATGCCAACAATTCATTCTGGGTGAAAAGCAAACCTTGCTCAGTGAGGGATATGACTCGGTCTCAATATAGCAAACGGTCAAGTTATTAGCTTATTTCAAGATAAAAGAATATACACAAACTCATTTCCTATTGAACATGAGAAACTCAAAGAAAGACTTCTGCCATTTTGGGATGATATACTTCTTTTTTCCTCACAAGTTCAGATGTATACGAAACTTGGGTATTTGGCTCTTGATTGGGTTATCACTAAAAACTGACCAAAACTTCTTGAAATCAATGCTCGAGCTGGTCTTGAAATCCAGAATGTGAATCTTGTACCACTTGCTTCAAGACTCAAAAAGGTAGAGGATCTAAAGGTAATGTCTCCAGAAAAATGAGTAGAAATAGCCAAAACACTCTTTCATACAGAAACATTATTTTCAGAAAAAGGAAAAAATATCCTCTACCTTAAACAGAAAGGAAAGATATGAGACAAAGAAGTGCATATAGAGATAGATATGACCAAAAAATACTCTTACGTATCTAAAGATATTTCCGATATTCTTTGAGGTCAATCTGCTCATATTGTTACAGATTATAATGCTTCAGTGGTGTTAGAACACTATGAGGTAATGTGATCTGGTATTGGAAATGTCGTTCTTTGAACAGATGCCATAAAGGATTTCCTGATTAATCCGAATGTCTATCTGGCTGAGTGGAAAGTTGAAAATGATATAAAATGGACAAAAGAGTTGATTGATTTCGATGAAGAGGTATATAGAACTTCAAAGAAGATAAATCTCTCTTCTCTCCTAAAGCCCGATAATTAATCACCACTAAACCACCGGCTCTGCCGGTGGACTCCACCAGGTTCTAC
>JAVHOR010000132.1:0-7080 GCA_036170175.1 Patescibacteria group bacterium
CAGACGATTGATCGCATAATCCAGTCTTTCCCACCAAATGAACAAAATCAGATCCGTATGCAGCTTGCTCTCGCGCTTACATGAGTCATTTCTCAGACACTTCTTCCGAGAGCCGATGGAAGTGGACGAGTCGTCGCACGCGAAGTCATGCTCAATAATGATTCTATTCGGAATCTTATCGTTCGCTGAGAAACGCAACATATGTATTCAGTTCTTGAGATATCAAGACAGGAATGAATGGTACTTATGGATGATTCGATTATTGATCTCTATAAACACAAACAGGTCTCTCGTTCTACAATAGAGAGATATATTCATGATCGGAGTCGAATTGCTATGTTTACTGACGAATAATTTCTATGCTCAAAAATAACCTCTTCACATCACTTCTTTCTCTTTGTGAGAAACATGAAGTAGAAACGCGATCTTTCAAAGAATGAGAAATTGTACTTGATTATGAATCCAACCATAGCCTTTATATTTTTATATCTTGATGGTATAGTGTCTGGGCCATGAGCTCATTTTGATGACTCCATGAAGTATGAGAAATCAATGCTCCAAGTACTCTTGGAGAAGGAATATTTTTTGGATCTTTCAAAAAACCAGTAAAAGTAATCGCAGAATCACCGTGAGAAGTCTATATCCTGAATGAGAAGTTTATAGCGAAACTCGCCCGACTGTATCCATCATTTCATGAGCTTCTCATGAGGGCATGTCTTTCGACGACCAATGAACGAATCAAAGAAGCAAATACGGAACGATCCATAGGATATGCTCTTGTCGATGCTCTCGAGACAAACACATTTGGAAATATTCCGACACTTCTTACGACACTCAAAAACACCTTTTCTCTTACGGATGTTCTTTGGATTGAGCGGCATGAAGTACTTTCAGATCTTTTTGCGCTGAAATATAGAGAATCTCTCTGAAATATACCAGTCAATGAGCGCATAAAAAATCCAATTTCTGAGAAATCCTATATCTGTATCAAAAATTTTATAGATATTGAGTGATATTCTCATATTTTCCCACTTAGTTCTCGAGAAATATGCTACGGATATCTTGTCTATATTCTTCCAATTGACCATATTCCTGGATATGTGCGACGCATCACTGATGATATGATTCCAAATTGTATTCGTCTGATCGAATCAGGATGGAAAAAATAGTGAATAATATAAAATCATTTTTATGAAAATCCTTCTTATATCTGACAGGTCACCAAGAAGTCCAATTAAGGAAACACTTTTAAGAGAAGGAAATATTGATATTATAATTACTCTCTGAGATCTCGAATATTCGCTGATTCGTGAGCTTGCTGAGGTACACGATATTCCGAAGATATGAGTCTATGGAAATCATTGTTCTGGAAGATATTTTGAAGATCTTGGCATCATAAATATGCATCTAAAAACCTTTGTATATCAAGGGATTACTTTTGGCTGATTCGAGGGATGTGTAAGATACAAGCCAAACCCTGACGCTATCATGTATACACAGGAAGAAGCAGAGAAACTTATTTCTCAACTTCCAAAAGTCGATATTATTCTCTCGCATTGTCCACCACGATGAATCAATGATGAAGATGAGATTAGCCATCAAGGGTATGATGCTCTCAGAAAATATTGTCAAAAATATAATCCACAATATCTTTTCCATGGACATACATATCCAGAATGAGATACACTCGTGACAAAATTTTGAGAGACAAATATTATTTATGTCTATGCTGATAAAGTTGTAGATATTGAGCTCATATAATAGCTTCAAATGGAATTTACTTCCATAGTTTTGTCATATCTGAGACAAAGATATCATAGCTTTTTAAGAAATATGGATTGAGAGATGGATTTTGTAGCCATTTACTAAAAAGTTTTTTATCATAATTTGAATTATATGAATATCTTAGAATAGGAATGGAATCAGGCTTTTGAACATACGTTTCTCCGGAACCAAAATATATGAGCGTAAACTTTTTTTGATTGTCATCTCATTCTCATCTGAATCAGATTGACTTGTTTATAGAAAAAAGTGAGCCATTCCTATAATAGATATATTCAAAGAAAAACTCAGGTCCGTCCTGTCCTGAAATATAGATTGATAAAATCCCATTCTTCATGGCTTTGTGTCAGATATATTTATACAATACACAACAAGTTGGTAAAAATGGACTTATAACAGTGACATTTTTCGCATATATTCCTGTTGCTTTTTTTATATTCTTGAGTCTGAGATACTTCGTAAAATTAAGAAAAAGATTCCTATTCCAGTTTACTTTTTTTGAGGCAGATTGAATAGAATTTTGATAGTCTCAGTATTCACCTTCTTTTGCTTGGATATCCTTTTCGAGATTTGAGAGCTTATAGGACTTCATTTCATCTATCTGTCATGAAAGCATTTTTGTCACCCGAAGTATCTCAGGATCTGTTGGTGTACAAAATTCTATTCCCCTTCATTTATACCATGTTTGGGATTCATTCGGAGGACAATCTCTTTGTATTATCTCTCCACCTCCAGCTGATACATAAGAGAAAAATAGGAAAGTAAGAAAAAAAAAGAGAATTTTTTTCATGTGAAATAAGATTTAGAAAAATGAATAGAATTTTAGTATAAAAAAATCATACTGAATTGCAAGTTTGTACTGGTTCTAGCCAGTATCTGTGCGTGACTTATAGATACCACATATTCTTTTTTTTCGTCAAATCAAAAACTCTTGTATTTCTCGAGTTTTTTTGTTCTAGAAAAGGGATTGTGGCAGAATATATACATGCTTAGGCGTATTCTATCATCATGTATGGTTACCATCGTTCTCTTTTCGAATTTTTGACAGGGAATTTTCGCGGTCGAGATTGAGCCAGTGAATTCACCTGACATTCTTCCATTCAATACTGAAGCTGAAATAGATCGAGCAAATCTTCTCGAAACCATTGATTCTCTCGTAACTGATGCTCAGAAGAAGAATGAAGTCATTTCCTCTTCTTCCGCACTTCCTGAAGATACTCTCGTTCTTCTCGGAGAAAAGCGTTCATTTGATCTCACTCCATCCCTCACTCCTTGATTTATCATTGACCCGTTTTCTCATGTTTTTTCTGGAAATACCTCTATTTTGACGGATTTCCTTAGAGGAAATTCTCCTACTATTTCTGATGATTTTTCGACAGGAACTATGTTCATAACTCGAGAAATCGGGAAGAGTATTCATGTTCAAAATGAGATGAGAAGAAAAGAGCATATTCCTTCTGTCACGGGAAATCTTTTTGTAGAAATTGCTACAGGAACCATTATCACAACACAGAGTGGCGATATGATTGATACTGCAAAAATCGGAGTTCTTCCTCTTGATTCCAGTAAGAAACTTCAGGCAAAAGCTCAATATGAAGGAAAAATGAAGAATCGAGGAAATAAGAAGAAAGGATTTGGACAAGCTGCAGTTGAGGGGTTTGAATTTGGACTCTCAGGAACACATCTCATCTTCTCTTCACCAGTAGCACTTACGATCGAGACACCAAATATGGGTGAATGAATGGCAGTTGATATTTTGACACTTCATGTGGGAGATACAAGCTTCAATACCAGATGACTCTCAGTCGACTCAAATACAGCATGTCAAAATGGAATTGCATCAATACCAGGATCACAGGCGACAGTCAAAAATGGGAAAGTCACATTCTATACCTGTGGTGCTTCGAGCTTCACGATGAATCCTACTGGTGGTACAGCAGGATCAAATGATCTCAGGATTATCATTGGTGACTGTGCTCAAGCGCAAATATATTATAATAACCTTACGCAAATATATACAGGAAATCCTGCAGCAACTGGATGTGGCCTTCCAGGACTCTGGGCAGCACTTCGTATCGGTGCGACAACCTATGGAAATGGAGTCGATGGGGTCACAGCGACAGCATGGTCGACTCAGACAACAACAGGATCAACGAATGGGAATACCTATACAGCTACATCTACTATGACGCGGGTTGTATGATGACTCACGTATACACTCATAATTGATTGGGCTCATACAGCACCAAATAAATATTTTACTTGGTCATATCGTATCATTGTACCCGCAGGAAATACTGCAAATGTTCGATTTTATTTTGCAAATGATAGCTTCGTTGCTGGGGCAGATGCGAATGATACTGGGTATTTCACAAATACTGGAGGACAAACGGTTGGAGTCTATGATAGCGTTGCAAACATTCTCTCGGCTTTTCGCTACATGAGTGGTGCTCTATGGACAGGATACGAAGCTGGTCCTTATGCAACTGTTGCTGGACGAATCACTGGGGGAACTGATTTTGCAAATACGTATGTTTCAGCTGGTGATCTTGCTTTTGGTGTGAACTGGAACTTTGGAACAGGAGCGAATATGACATATAGTGGAACAGTAGAATGGAGAATGCTTCCATATGTGTCAGCAAATCTACCAGACCTTATCCCTGGTATATGACAGCCAGAATGACCACTTACGACTAATCTCCTCTCACAGATGCCGATTACTATAACAAATGCTGGTAATCTCGCTTCGAGCGGTGTGCATACAATAGTCTTAACAATACCAATAAATATTACAGGTCCAGCCTCTTCATTTACAGATAATGGATGGTCATGTGGTGCGCAAGTAGGAACATGAGTTACTTGTACAAAAACAACAGCAATTTCTGTTCCAATGGGTACAGATACGGTCCGTATTCCTGTGATACCGACCCTTGCTGCAAGTGGTACAAATGTGACATTCAATGTCGCAATCTCGAATCCTGGCGATTCCAATATTACCAATAATACTGCCTTCGCGACCAATGCTGTCGTCGGATGAGCTCCAGCCAATGATCCAGGAGGTATTACTGGAGAAAATCTCTGGCTCCGTGCAAATACTGGAACAAATTGCACAACGACAGGATGTACTATCTCTACATGGGCGAATCAATGAGGACTTGGCGCTGCGGCAAATGCAGTGACAGGACTTGGAGTAGCTACATATGATCCAACCAATCGCATCAATGGGAATCCTACTATTTACATGAATGGTGCATCATTTAATACCAATAACAATCTCTGACTTCCGACGCGTGCGAACTCTATTTTTGTCGTCTCACGTATTGGTGCATGATGAAATTTCTATATGGGTACACAGACCGTGACAAATAGTACTCGATACTGGAGAACTTCTCCGACTTCTGATACCTGGATGCGATATAATAGAACTATCTTCTATAGTGGTGCCAATCTACGAACAGCCAATATTCCTGCTATTACATCGACTATTCGTCAGACAGCAGGAGCATCTGCAGGTTATACCAATGGTCGATCTGTCTTAACGAGTGCTACTACTACGACATTTACGGTAAACAATTTTGGTATCGGACGAGTCGGAAATACAAATTCCACTCTTACTAATCTCGCAGAAGTTATCATTTATCCGACAGTTTTGACTCTCCCTCAGAAAAATCGAGTCGAATCATATCTTGCGATTAAATATGGTATTACACTTGATCAGACAGTACCAACTGACTATGTCTATTCCAATGGTACGGTCGCATGGAGTGCAGCAAGTGCTGGAATATACAAAAATGATATTACCGGTATCGGTCGAGATGATCTCACTAGCCTCAATCAACCTTGATCACAATCAGTCACAAATACTGGTGATATTATTGTATCGAAATCTGCAATCGCGACTAATCAAAGAATGCTTATATGGGGACATGATGCTGGTCAGATCTCTATATTTACAGGTACAGATGCCCCGATCGGATTCGAGCGCATGGGACGTGAGTGGCAATTCCAAGAAAAAAATGGTGATCTTGGAATTGTAGACATTTCCTATCCAGCAAATTCTATTGCACCTGGATTTGCTGCACCCCTTATGCTTCTGGCTGATACGGATACTACTTTTGCGACATGAGCAGTAGTCTATACTGGTAC
Organism: Patescibacteria group bacterium; assembly: GCA_036170175.1. Lineage (GTDB taxonomy): Bacteria > Patescibacteriota > Gracilibacteria > BD1-5 > UBA2023 > JAGOMW01. Next base: position 5,929 of record JAVHOR010000132.1, read on the forward strand.
ATACAATACAGGGTCAAATACCTGGGATTTCTCAGTCAATATTTCTGATATGCAGTATGTCGCCTTTGCAAAGGTTGTTCCTACAGATACGACGCCACCAAATATTCTTTCAAATTCTGTCGCTTCTGGAACACTTGCACCGATTGGGAATTTTCCTATTACACTCACATATTCTGATACAGGTTCTACGATTGATCCAGCCTCATTTACTGGGAAAATATATGCATGGAATGCGACAGGTGCAACATGGTTTGCTACAGATATTTCTCCAGGTTATCTATCGATCACGAGCACATCAACTTCAACATGAGTACTTCAGCTCACGGATCTTCCATTTGGAAAATATCGATTCGATATTTCTATCGCTGATAGTGTAGGAAACATACAAACACAAAGTTATACATACCTTATTGATGATGCTTCATGGTCGATCGATTCGCCGACATATAATATTGGTCCTGTTCAGACGAGTATTTTATGATTCGGAAGTGGAGAACTTATTGTTACCGTAAATACAGTTGGTGCTGGATTTGATCTCTCAATGCTCAGGACCAATGATCTTACATATATCACAGATGTAATCCCAGTCTATAGTGGTTCGACGGGGTGGTGATATGATAAAAATATTGGAGCAGGGTATTCTGGTCTTTTGACTGCCCATGGAACAACCCAGATACTTGTATCTACAGCCAAGAATATAAATACAAATGGTCAGAAAAATACCTTCACCTATCGAGTGAAATATGGAGTGAATGCGAGTGCAGATGATCCAGCAGGAGATTATACGACAGGAATGATACGATTTGGACTCAATCTCACATACTAAAAATAAGAGAAGTGTTTCTCTTATTTTTTTTAAATCTCCCTTTTTTGTTATTCCCCTTTCACGGACAGACTATATTCCACTCATGCACTTATAAATTTCGCGTCAATAGGTGCGAGAGGAGTGTCAGCATCAATATCAGCGTGGAGAGTCGTGAGAATTTCTCCTGCAGAGAGATCCTTCCCTGCAATCATTATTTCTATTTTTGCATTCCCGGGCTCATCTGAGATGATTCTTGTATATGAATCAGTTGAGCTCACACCTCGGAATCGAGTAGGATCAGAGAGAAATGCAAAAAATGTCGAGAGTCTTTCGCTTGCATTTCTCTC
>JAVHOR010000133.1:0-1546 GCA_036170175.1 Patescibacteria group bacterium
CTCGCATCTGCAGGACGGTACAATTGGTGGACGAAAGAGGAAGAGAAGTGATCTATTTCTCTCGAATCCAAGCTCGCAAGTCTCATGTCAGAAGGACGAGCAGATGAAGTGTGTTCCATATTTCGAGAGTTCGATATGAGCGAGCTCCAGGCTGGATATATGCGCATCGAATGAGATCATGTAGCCCTGAAAAGTAGAAGGCGCGGATATCTCACCTCCCTTTTTGATGCCAAGCGTACACATAAGATATAAGCTATGACTCCAATACTTCTCGATGAGAGAGCGAAAAAAGTCCTCAGTCTCTCTCAACAAAGACTCACTCCTCTGCTCGAAAATCTTTCCGAGACACACTTTCTTGCAGGTGGTACAGCGATCGCGCTTTTCCTCTGACACCGAGAAAGTATTGATTTCGATTTTTTCTCTCATGGAAGCCAATGAAGCTTTGCAGATCTCATAAAAAAAATAGGACAATATGGATTCGACGTATCTGAAAGAGATAAGGAGAACTGGGCAGGTGCCGAATTCGAAGAACAAGATGAGATCCATGTATCGATAGGATGAGTCCGTGTGAGTCTCATGGACATATCTCGCACACTCTATAAATATCAGGAAATACGGATATGATGAGAAGAATATATCATCGGATGACTCAGGGTCGCGAGCCTTGAAGAACTCACATCAATGAAGCTCTACGCTATGATCACTCGAAAGAAGTGGAAAGATGCGGTCGATCTCTATTTTCTCTTGCGTCACCAGGAAATCTCGCTCGATCGGGCACTCGAGATTGCAGAGACGAAATACTATATCAAAATATTCAATCAGCTTGCTATTCTCGAGCAACTTATCTCAATGGACTGGGATATGACAGAGGCGGTGACATATCTGATCGACTCGCCACCAAGTGATAGTGAAATATCTGAATATCTCAGAAATGAGGGGCTTCGTATTATGAGCCAAAAATCCAAAACTCTATAGAATTTCTGGCTTTATTTCTACTCCCAGAAAGCTCCACTCCTCTCTTGCATTCAGGAAGAAATCGATATAATAAGGATATGCTAAAAAATAATATCTCCCCTTCCCAATCCTTCATACAGAGGCATCCACACTTTCTCTGGTGGATGAAGGATGTGACTACTATAGATGAGAGCGGTATCGTCGAAGCGACACTCACATGGTGAACTATGGAAGATAAAAAAGAACTTCTCGGAATTCTCTAAAGATCTACATTTCGGAAGAATTTTGAGATAATCACAAATGGTCGAAGAAGACAGAATCTCGAACCTCGTACAATAGCATATTGGTCAACATATCTCTCCAAATAATATGCATCTCGAAATTCTCTCTCCAAATCAACTCGATATGTTCGCACTTCTGAAGGCTGCTCGCAAGAGAAGTTTTTATATGGTGGGTGGCACTGCGATAGCTCTTCATCTTGGGCATAGAAAAAGCAATCGAAGACTAGCTATTTCGAGAATCCAGGTGGTGGATCTGAGAGCATACGACCATCATATTCGATAATCAGAGCGACTCATGGATGACTTGTTGG
>JAVHOR010000134.1:0-6981 GCA_036170175.1 Patescibacteria group bacterium
TACTAAGGCTTCAACCCTTGGGTGTGACGGTTCAAACCCGTTTCCCCGCTCCATTAAAAATTCAAAATTAAAAAATGGCAAATAGTCATGGACTTTCATCTCGACTCGTCAAAAAACAAGCTGCTGCTCGTAAAATGTCTAAGGGCAAGAAGAAGTCGGCTATTATCTATACTGGAAATGAGAATAAGCAATCACGATTCAATCTCTCATATAAAAAACGAACACACTATTATCAGAACAAGGAAGCATTTCCGAAGAAAAAACTCCCAACAAAAGAAATCAGTAGTCTCATAGAAATGGGGATAATCGATGAAAGATGATTCTTCAAAAAAGGAAAAAAGAAAAATTATATTACTCATTCTATGGTCGATCTCAAGGGATTTGATTTCTATGGAATGCCACGAAGCAACTAAAAATCTCACTAAATAAAGTGAGACTTTTTGTGTCAGTATGGTGCAACCAGCAGGGCTCGAACCTGCGACCTCCTCCTTCGCAGGGAGGCGCTCTAATCCAACTGAGCTATGGCTGCGGAGAAACTGAAAGCATGGGAAATATAGTGAGAACAGACAAAAAAGCAAGTCTTTCATCGAAGAATAAAATCTTCAGATTTTTATCGAATCTAGTATATTGCCCGTATAGCAAGAATAAGCATTCCTAAAACTTCCTTATTAATATTTGTACGATCTGTGACGAGAAATCTTCAGAGAAAGTGTGTCTTTGTTTTTTTGGAGAGCTCATACGCGACGATCTCGACATGCACATTTCCATATTTCTCATCATCGTGATGATAGCGAAATATCACGCTGACAATCTTATCAAGTCATAAGGATTCATCTCGTATTCTGATTTTTATATCATTATTTCCGAGAAATAGAGAATTGACACTAAAGAGTTTTCAGAGTTCGAGTGTGAGAAGTATCTCAAGTTCAAGAAGAGTTTTCTGGAGCTCTACCTTGAAATCTCTGAAGAATTTTTTTGATTTCCCTCATGTATCGACTGTACTGGATCTGCGAATTATATCGAGAGGCATAGGAGATGAGATTATAAAAAGATTGCCCGGATCGAGCAATCTTTCATGATAAATACATTGGAGGCACCATCCGGAGTCGAACCGGACTACGAAGCTTTGCAGGCCACTGCATAACCGATCTGCCATGGCGCCTAACGCTCGGGCATTATAGCAAAAAAACTGGAAAAGCAAGCATAAATACATCTACACTTTCCCAAACTTCTCGATCATTATACCAAGTTTTTCGATATTTTCTGTGAGCTCATTGATAAGTGGCTCTGTTCTCTTGGACTGGAGCTCTGTGTTTCCTGTGAGAGTATCTGATCATCCGACTTGTACTTGGACTCTTTGTCTTTGAGATTGAATACCCTTGAGCTCTTCTCGGGAAGCTTCGATTTCAATCTTTTTCTGTTCGAGGAATCTTTTGAGAGATATGAGCGGAGTCAGTATATCTTCTCTGAGTGAACTTATATATTTCTCACTATCGAAAAGGTTTCATTTGTTGGCCTTCTTCTCTATTTGCTCAAGTTTCAGGACATATCCTGAGATCTTCGAGAAATCAGAAGCAAGAGTAGCGAATCACTCTGAAAGGACAGAGAAATTCATATCTGTAGAGAATTCTTTCTGAATCTTGTCACTTGATTCGGAAATACGGGGAGTGAGAGATTGGATCTTAGATCAGAGGTTTCAGAAGGCGTAGAGAGGATGAAATATATTAACAAGGAAATTAAGTACGTATACTGTGGTAGATAATATACATATAGGTAGTAAAATATATCATACTAAATATTCCTTTGGAAGGAATGAAAGAATAGTTCCTACTCCCGAGATTGCAAATAGAAAAAATAATCAAGAAATTATCCATCCCGTTCAGTCTGTTTTCCAATCTTTGTTAGACATAACTCTAATCTTATCTCTAAGAAGAGTATAAATTTTAAGAAAGATAAGAATTTTTTGTTTTTTATCATAAATAAAAGAAGCATCTATTTTGTTTGATCCAAAGCCTATACTTCATCTCTCTGTAATAAAAATCTTACTAGAAAATATATACTCTTTTATAGAAAATATTAATATACAAAAACCTAAGAGTAAAATTGCAAAAAAGATATTTCTTAAAACTATTCAAGATATAATCCCACCAAGTGAGATATAAAATATGTCATATAAAAAAGTTATTACAACATATCAATATATAAAATTTATTATAAATTCTTTAAAAGATATATATTGCAAAACTAAGAATCCCCTTCTCTCAAGTACACTCTTTTGTTCTACTAGAGTAAATAATGAAGGGGAAATTTCTGATTTTTGCATAGAAAGTAGCCTACTTACAGCTAAACGTCTTTAGAAGTTCTACATAATTATCTGGCACTTTATCGAGCGTGAGAGAGACATGGAGAAGATAGACGCTCGTCCCACAGACACGCGCGACCTGGATGAACTTCATGAGTGGAGTCGTCGTATTATACCTGGCTTCGAACACATAGAGTCGAGAAGTCTCGCTGTCTGCAAAGGTAAAGTCTTCATCACGAAGCTTCGTGTATTCGAGATAATTTTTTGTCGTCTGAATATTATTGAGTTCGCTATAGGATCGAGAAGTGACGATATTCGTAAGCGTGTCACGGAGAACGATGATATTATTCGAGAACCCATACTTCACATCTGGCGAAGTATACGCCATCTCGACAGTACCGACTCGTGGACTCGGAACATCAGTCGCTTTTACGAGTGTCCAGGTTTTTGGTATTTGCATTTTGACAGAATTGGTCTCAGAGAGGACTGTATCACCTGTAGTTCCTGCCGTACTCGTTGTCTGTGTACCAGGAAGGGTACAAGAAGTGAGAAGAAATGCAAGACCGACAATACCAAAAATTGGAAAACGCATAAAAAAGAATTAGAAAATTGAGCCCTTCAGATGAACGACAAGATTGAATAGTACAAAGATCAGTGCGAATGCACCACCAACGAAGATAGGCCATTTCTTCCCAGAGAGATAGATTTCTGATGCATAGACAGAAAGCTCATAGAGAAACCATCAGATCACAATAACAAGAACGGAATAGCTGTGATAGACAATCTGAGCGAGTACAGGAAGTGAGAGAAAAAAGAAAGAAAATCCACCAACAAGAAAAAGAAATGACGTAAAGTAGAGTGCGATAAAAAAAGCGAGCGTCCTTTTTGCGCTCAAGAAGCGAATATCGCTATATTCAAGAGGAGTTTTATGGAGTCTTTCGATGATATCCTTGATTTTAGGCATATTTTCTTATAATGTGCTCGTCATTATATAGAAAAATGCCTCTCACACAAGATAAAATCAAACATTTAAGAAAGCTTACCGCCCTTACTACTGAGGATAACGTCAGCATTGATAGTGTTCTCGACTCTTTCGAAATGCTCAAAGATGGTGATCTCATACTTCCTAAAAATATCGAAAGAAGTGGCGCATGAGTACTTCTTCCACGAGAAGATATCGTTTTTTCTTCATCAAGTACAAGTGATGAGCTTCTCGCCTGTAGCGGTCAAAAAGTCATCTGACATCAGATAGCACTTGGAAGCATAATGACAGATAATTGATAATTTACAATTGATAGTTGACAATACAATATGCAAGAAAACTTTGTTAAAAATAAATCGTTTGAGTTCGCACTTAAAGCTATAGAAATTGGGAAAATTTTACAAGACGTAAAAAATGAATACATTATAAGTCGTCAATTTATCCGATCTGGTACTTCTATCGGTGCAAATATACGAGAAGCCGAGCATGGTGAAAGTAGAGCAGATTTCGTTCATAAAATGAATATCTCTCTCAAGGAAGCAAACGAAACTGAATATTGGGTAGAACTTCTCTATAAATCAGATTATATAGACTTGGAAACGTATACTGAGATAAAATCATTACTCACCGAGATTATTAAGCTTCTCATTTCTATTGTAAAAACGACAAAAAGTAGGTAATGTATTGAGATATTAGAGACTATCAACTATCCATTGTCCATTGTTAATTTTCAACTGTCAACTATCAATTGTCACTTATCCATTGTTAATTATTATTCCATGAATTCGAAATTCCTCATTATTATCCTCTACGCTTTTGTTTTGACTTTTGGTTTCCAATATTTTTTCGGAGGACAAAAAAATACCTGAACACCAATTGCTTCTGATATAATTCTTTCAGTACAAAAAGATTCTCTGACGATCCCCAATCTTCCTCATATCGAAATTCTCAATACGACGGCAACGGGGATAAATGTAAATCCATGTGATGATGTGACAATCACTGTGAATTCCACTCCACTCTCAGATATTCGAACCGTTGCACCTGGATTTTGTGAAAGTCTCAGTGTAGCCCCAAGCGGAAAAGCAGTTCTCTCATTTGCAAGCCTCGCTCAATCCATCGCGAAGCTTCCATGAAAATATGTCGTCTCACTCAAGACTCCTCTCTGAGATCGTCTCGTCACTTTTGAAGAGTCGGTTCCAGGATCGATCAGAACACTTCTGACGAATATCTTTTATAATCCAATTTATAATTTCTTTGTCGCGCTTCTCATATTTCTTCCTGGCCATTCTCTCGGCTGGGCCATCCTCATCATCACACTCATTATTCGAATTATTCTTCTTGTTCCACAGCATCATATGCTGACAAGTCAGAAGAAGCTTCAGGTCATTCAGCCAAAAATCAAGGAAATCCAAAAGAAATACAAAGATGATCAGGCAAAGCTTGGAATGGAAATGCTCGAACTCTATAAGAAAGAATGAGTGAATCCTATGGGTTCATGCCTTCCTCTCCTTATTCAGATGCCAATACTTATAGGACTCTATTGGGTAATTTCTGGAATCACCGATCCTTCGAACTTTTACCATCTCTACAGCTTCTTTGCTGGATTTGATCCGAAAAATATAAGTTCTGTATTCTTTGGACTCAATCTTCAGGGTGTCTGAGGCGTCGTAGGGCTCATATTCTCTGTGATACTCGCAGGTATTCAGTATGTTCAAGCAAGACTCTCTTTTGCCTACAATCCTCCAGCAAAGAAAGAAGAGAAGAAAATCGAAACAAAAACAGGTGAGACTCCAGAATTCGCCCTTGATCCAGATATGATGAAGAATATGATGCTCTATATGTTCCCGGTGATGATCGCTGTCTCAGCATATTTCTTCCCTCTTGGAATCGGTTTGTATTGGTTTATCGGAACACTTTTTGTGATCGCTCAACAGTGGTATGTGAACAAAGTAGCAAAAAAGAAATAATTACCAATGTTTGGGCGTGCTGGTATCTCTGTAGAGATCAAGGGAAACAGGAGAGAATAGACTCACTTTCATTTGACAAGCAGATTCATTTTTATATAATCCGCGCGACTCATGGCGAAAGCCAGATTTTTATATCGTTATTATTCCTATTTCATGCCGAATACAAAGTCAGCAATCAAGGCTCTCAAGGTGAGCGAAAAGAAACGTTCTCGCAATCGTCGCTACAATGCACTCACAAAAGAAAGTGTGAAGGCTCTCGAGGCACTTCTCGCAACTGAAAAAAAAGATGCGAAGAAAATTGCAGAAGCACTTTCTACAGTATACTCTCGTATTGATACTCTCGAAAAGAAGAATATCCTCGCGCAAAATACTGCAGCTCGTCGTAAGTCTGGGTTTGCAAAGATGGTAAAATCTGCTAACGCGTAATTCATGAATCGACCTTTTCTACAGAAAAAAAACGAAAAACGCATCAATGAAACGATTATCGCTCGAGAACTTATCGTCATCTCTGAGGATGGTGAAGCTCTCGGAAAGCTTACTCGAGATGCAGCACTCAATCTCGCATGATCGAAAGATCTCGATCTCGTGGAGATGGGTATGCAAGATGGGCTTCCACTTGCCCGCATCATGGACTATGGGAAACACCTCTTCAAGCAACAGAAACAACAGACTCACAACAAATGAAATGCAAAGAAGACAGAGCTGAAGACTATGAAGCTCACCTATAAAATAGGCGATCATGATCTCGATGTCAGGCGCAATCAAGCGGAAGGATGGGCAAAAGAATGACATCCAATGAAGATACTTCTCCAGCTCCGAGGTCGAGAAAATCAGTATGAAGATCTTGCGATAGCTCGTATCGAAGAATTCATTCACTCTCTCGAATCCATCTACAAAAAAGACGTCAATCAGAAAATAGCAAAACAAGGAAACAACTTCAATATCACGCTCTATCCAAAAAAATAATCTCTAACTTCTTCCCTTCTATGAAAATGAAAACTCTCTCCAGCGCCAAGAAACGTGTGAAAATCACCGGAACTGGAAAATATATCGTAGGAAAAATCGCAAAACGACATCTTCTCAAGGATAAATCAACAAAAGCAAAAGGTCGTGATAAGTACGGTCGGGTTCTTTCTGATACAAATCTTCTTGCCGCTCGTATTTCTCTTCCATACGGAAGATAATATCTGATTTTTTTATTTTCAATTCCCTCTAATCCTTCCCCTCTATGACTCGTGTAAAACGTGGTGTGATGACACACAAAAGACATAAAAATATTCTCGCTCTCGCAAAAGGATTCCGCAGAATGAATGGAAATGTATACTCTCGAGTACGCAATGCCATCATGAAGTCTGGATCAAATGCCTATATCGGACGCAAGGCAAAGAAGAGAAATTTCCGCCGCCTCTGGAATATCCGTATCAACAATGCTACTCGAGCAAATGGTATGAACTATTCTACATTCATTCACGCAATGTATGAGAAAAAGGTAATGCTCAATCGCAAAGTTCTTTCAAATCTTGCTATCTCTCATCCTCAAGTGTTCGAGAAGATTGTCGCATTTGTAAGGTAAAATATATTTCCTTCAAAAATCTCCTTGCAATCAAGGAGATTTTTTATGGTATAAATACCTCACATTTTTGCATTATTTCGAAGTACCTGATAGACTAAGTTCATAGTTCCATTTTCTTAATTTTTATTGTATGAAGAAACAATGATTATTCTCT
>JAVHOR010000135.1:0-6967 GCA_036170175.1 Patescibacteria group bacterium
AGATAGTTCGATCGTCATTACCGATACAGATGATCGATGCAGCACCACTTCCATCGGCGGCTGTCATAGTACTATCGACAATCGTGAGCTCAGTATTGTAGGCTGGATTTATTTCTTTTGTTATTGTCCATACTTCGGAATTTCCACCTCCAGGAGCAGCTTTTGTGATACTGACGTTACTAGCCCCAGTCGATACGAGAGAGATCGAAGTCCCGCGGACTCATGCGACGATCTTGTCGGTACCGATCGAGTAGACACCTGTCTCGGTGAGGATACGTCACCAGAGAGAACCATTGGACATGATAGCTGAGGCGATCGTGCGAGTCGGATCGCTCGGCATGGTGAATACATCGAGAGATACAGTCGTGTCGGCATCAAGACGAAGGATGGAGAGATCAGAGAAGGCGATCGTGAGACCACAGGCACCTGTTTTTACGATGTCTCCACTCATGAGCGTATCGCCAGTATTGGTCGTACCTGGTGTAGCATTGTTCGCATGATAGATATCCGCAGCACATCACTGTTCGCTGATCGTTCCATAGTAGACGAGAAGTGGAGTCGAGCTTCCGCAAATAGCCTTTCCATCAGCGTCGATTCCTGTCCATTTTTGAGTCGGATCTAGCGCACTACAATCATTCTTTTTGAGATAGCCAGTTCCAGAGATTCCTGAGAGCGTGAGACTATTCTGTACTGTGCCATCACCTGCATAATTCCCAAGCTCAGAAATTCCGAGAATCTTCGCGATAACTCCACCGATCGTGCCATCGCTCGTCGGAATACGCGGAAAGAGCGGAGTATCAGGGAAGAGTGAGAGCGTGAGAGCATATGCTCATCCAGCAAGTACGAGAAGCGAGATGATGAGGAATGTGAGTTTGCGCATAAGATTCAATAAACTTAAGAAGTAAAATTATCGGATTTCTATATGAGTAATTATTCTAAGATTGGTTCGAAGAACTTCCGCTTGTTCATATATTTTTTCCATAAATTTTAATCTGATTGTATATATTTCTTCCTGAATGCAAATTGTCGAGAGTGTTTCTCTTTGATTTTTGTTCGAATCGTACTATAATTTCTCTATATTATTTTTTCTAATTGTATCAATATATGACAGATCAAGATTTCCAGAAACAGATGCTCAGCGAAATGGAGAAATTTAATTCACGGTTCGATACTCTCGAAGGGAAATTTGATACTCTCGAAGGAAGATTCGATACTCTCGAAGGAAGATTCGATACTCTCGAAGGAAAATTCGATACTTTCGAAGGAAAACTTGATAGAGTTTCGAAAGATTTGACAGAATTTAAGTCGAATCAAGAAGACTTTAATAGTGCCATCTGGACACTCAATAATCAAGCATTTGACGCTATTGGAAATATACAGAGAGAAGTCGTTTCGCCTTGGAAGATTCGCCAATCGAAATCACATACCGCATAAGAAAAATCCCGAAAGGGATTTTTTTAGAAGATTCTTTCGAGATATTCAGTCACTCCTATATATAGTGTACTGATTTGCATTTTAAGCATCCATTTTTGTCATCCCGAGGAACGAGGGATCTGCTCAAATTATCTCTTACAGAGCAGATGCTTCGTGCCTCAGCATGACAGGAACAAATAGAAAAGTAATGAAATGCAACTGAGTATACTATAAAATTCTCGAGAATATCTCGAGCGGATATTCGTATCACTTGAATCTCAAGAGGGTTCATATAGATATCTCGTTCATTATCGTAGTCTTTTTGTTCTTCATGAGTTTTTCCGTCTACTTCAATGACGAGAAGCTTTTCAGGACAGTAGAAGTCTGCGATAAATGGTCCTATAACTTTTTGTCGTCGCCATTCTGGTTTCTTCTTTGCGAGAAGATCATACCACAGTCTTTTTTCAGGTGGTGTCATTTCTTTTCGGAGTTTTCGAGAGAATTCTTCTTTCTGAGGATCGTATGGAAGAGAAACTCAAGACATGGGAGATTCGAAAACTTCGGATTCTCTGATGCCCGAAGCCTCCCCACTTGTGGGCAGGGGGACCATCCGCAGGATGGTGGAAGGATAGCTAGAATACTAGCTGACGAGTTGACTCTTACCTACACATCACATTTCCACCACCATCGAATCCGAAGACACACTTTCCAGCACCGCAAGATTGTCCTGGTGCTACTATCTGATAATTGCTTGCATCTTTACCTCAGAGTTTCTGAGCATTCGCGACACTTCCATCACCGACATACGTCGTGACATCTGGGACTCCGAGAATTTTCGCGAGAATATCTCCGAAAAGTCCACCGTTTGCAGCGTATGCGACAGCGCCAAATCCTGTGATCAGAATCATGAAGAGCGCACTTGCGAAGACTACTGCACGCAAGACTTCTTCTTTCATGAGAGTGAGAAGTGAGTTTTTTTGCATAAAAAGGAAATGAGTGATAAGATAATCGAGAAACAAATTCTATGCAATTCGTACGAAATCTCAAGCATATTTTCGCAATCTGGTGTATTACGCTTATCGCTTTATTTGGAGTGGTGGGACTTTTTGGTAAGGATTTTCTTATTCCTATTACGCATTTCTTCATCTATCGTGAGACTGGAATCCAGTCAAGCCTCTATCCATACCACTTCACACCATCGAAAAATATTGCGATCGTGAAGATCGATGATGCGAGTCTCAATAGTCTCCAGGCTGAGAGCGATCTCAAGATGCTCACGATTCCGAAGTCTGTCTATATCGATCTTATTGAGAAGCTCGAAAGTGTCTGAGTGAAAGGAATAGGGATTGATATAGTATTCCAAAATAAAGATCCTGATGAGGAGAAATTCGCAGAAACGATGAAGAAATATAGTAATATTGTGATAGCAACCCAACTTGGAAATTGGACTGAGAGATGAGCAAGTGTAGTAAATACCTGATGTCAAAAAGATAAGAATACAGAATATATTACTTGTGAGGGAATGCCAAGATCGGTCTATAAAGATATTCCTTGGGGATTCACAGAACTTTATCCTTTAGCTGATCGAATGGACACTCTATTTGATACAACTAAAATTGATTATGCATCGTGGAAAGATCAGAAAAACATTCATTCATTAGCAAGTGAAATATTTCTTAGAGAGAATGATAACAATAAAAATATATTAAAGGACTTTAATTCAAAGAATTATAATCTACTTATTCCATTCTTTGGACAATCTAAGAATACATATACAACTTTTAGTCTTGGAGAACTTCTAAAGATTCAACCACTTATAAGAGAACTTGCATGAAAATATGTGTTTATATGAGAGAGTGGAACAAATGTTCATGATGCTCATAATTCTCCAGTCACTGGTGCAATGATGGATGGAGTTGAATTTCATGCTCATATGTTAGATGGATTTCTCCAAAAGCGATTTCTTATAGAGATGAGTATGAACGAATGAATGTTTTATATTATTGGAATACTCCTTCTTTCTCTTATTTCTATTATTGCGTATCTCTTCCTTCCAAAATTCATAAGTCCTATTGTCGCACTCATCACACTTGTATTTCTTATCTTCCTTTCTCGATATCTGTATTTCAATTCAGGAATTGTCATTGAGATATTTCCTGTACTTCTTGCATGAGGAGTTTTCTCTTTTCCTATTACTTTCATTTACCGATTCTTCATTATCGATCGAGAGAAGCGCGCGCTGACTTCCGCGTTTTCTCACTATGTCGATCCGACTCTCGTCCGTGAGATCGCAGACAAGTCAGCAGAGATCAATCTCTGAGGAGAGTCACGAGAGCTCTCTATCCTCTTTTCTGATATTGCAGGATTCACGACACTCTCTGAGAAGCTCTCACCGAGCGATCTCTTCTATCTCATGTCTTCCTATCTTTCTCAGATGACAGATATTCTGATAGCCCAGTGAGGAACGCTCGATAAATATATCGGCGATGCGGTGATGGGATTTTTCTGAGCGCCACTTCCAGAAGCTGATCATGCTAGACGTGCGTGTGATACAGCACTTCTCATGCGAGAGGCACTTCCAGAATTCAATGCTGAGCTCATATCTCGTGGTCTTGATCCGATCGAATTTCGTATCGGTATAGCGAGTGGGGAAGTCCTTGTCGGGAATATTGGTTCTCATGACCGATTCAATTATACTGTCCTCGGAGATACAGTGAACCTCGCTTCTCGACTTGAGGCGACATCGAAAGAATATGGAACGCATACGATCATCGCTGAGCCGACATATCTCCTCCTCGAAGGTGCATATTTCTGTCGCGCGCTCGATCGAGTTGCTGTGAAGGGAAAGACAGAATGAGTATTGATCTATGAGCTTATCGCGAAAAATGACGATACAAAGATTTCCCGAGAGAAATATATGCGTTATGAAGAGGCATTGAAGCTCTATTTTGAGGAGAAATATCTCGAAGCAGGAAAGCTCTTCGAGGCGAATATGGTCGATGATGCTCCATCGAAAGTGATGGCACTCCGATGTGTCGAAATCCTCAAATGAAGTATTACCGTAGAGGGATGAGTGTATCGAATGACACACAAATAGGTACAGTGAACGATTTTGTCTGTCATCGCGAGGAACGAAGCGATCCAGAAAAACATAAAATAAACAAGAATACTGGATTGCTTCGCAAGCTCGCAATGACGAAGCAGAAAGCTTAAGAAATTCGTTATTATACTAATGAAGAGAGAAACTCTCTTGGACTTTTCCAGAGTGATGTTTCGATACGGATTTTTGATAGAGAGACAATGATCATTTCTCACTTCGGATCAAATCTCTCGAGAAATCGCCGAAGGTCATCAGGTCGTGCTCCTTCCTGAAAATCAAAATGATATGAAGCTCCGATTTTTGCAATTTTTTTGACGCTATATCCACTGAGGATAATACTGATACGAAGCGAGAGAAAGAGATTTTGCATATTCTCTGGCATTTCTCATGATCCAAAAGTCGCCTCAGCATAGTCGAGGTCTTCGAGCGTCTCGATCGAGTCGATATCCCGAAAGAATGAAACTTTGTCCATTTCAGAATCAAAAAATTCATCATCGATCACATAAGAAAGTTCGAGTTCTATCTTGCATCCTATTGCCTTTTTCTTCCCATTTTTGAGCTCTTCGACTTTCTCTTCAAGAAGCTGGAAATAGAGAGAAATCCCGACTTCTTTCGTCTTTCCAGATTGTCGGAATCCGAGAATATCTCCCGTCCCACGAATCTGCATATCTCGCATGGCGATCTCGAACCCACTTCCGAGACTGCTATGTTCTGCGAGTACCATCATCCGTTCTCGTTCATCGCTCGAGAGCTCATGCTTTCTGTACATGAGATAGCAGACTCCAGCGACATCCTTGCGACCTATGCGTCAGCGAATCTGATGAAGCTGTGCAAGTCAGAATTCTTCCGCATCGGAGATGATGATCGTATTTGCACCGAGGAAATTCACTCCATTTTCGATCACGGTGGTGGAGATAAGGATATCATATTCTCCTTTTTTGAATGCATGGATCCGATCTTCGATCATCTCTGCAGGGAGTTGACCATGAATGGTGATGATTTTTGGAGTATTGATTCTGTCATTGCGAGCTTGCGAAGCAACCCAGTCTTCCTGAGATTCCCATTTCTTTGCTGGATCGCTTCGTTCCTCGCGATGACTCAAGATTTCTTCTATCTCTTGCTCGATCATCGGAAGTGAACGAATACGATTGTGAAGGATAATGACTTGTCCTCCGCGAGCAATTTCTTTTTCTATTGCTTTTTTTATAATATTCTCATCCCATCGAGTTATGAGAGTATCTATTGGCTTCTTTGCATGAGGAGGAGTCGAGAGAAGTGATATTTTCTTCATTCCTGAGAGTGCCATATTGAGACTCCTTGGGATAGGAGTGGCTGAGAGCGAGAGAATGTCGATATGGGACTTCATTTTTTTGATAGTCTCTTTCTGACTCACTCAGAATCGATGTTCTTCATCGATCACGAGAAGCCCAAGCCTACGAAACCGAACATCTTCCGAGAGAAGTCTATGAGTCCCTACGACGAGATCGATAGTTCCTTCTCTGATTCCTTTGAGAATTTCCTTTTCTTCCCGGGCACTAGTCATGCGAGTGAGCGAAGCGATCCGTACACCGAATGTTCAGAGTCGCTCTTCGAAGGTTTCCCTATGTTCCTCAGCGAGAATGAGAAGTGGAGAAATACACGCGACTTGCATGCCTGAGAGTACAGCCTTATAGATCGCATTCATTGCGACTTCTGTCTTTCAGAATCCGACATCTCCTGAGATAAGACGGTCCATTGGAGTCTCATCTTCCATATCGTTCCTGATTTCTTTGATGATCGAAGTCTGATCAGCAGTGTGAATATGGGAAAATGCTTTTTCGAATGCCTTTTCTTCCTTTGGAAAACTTTTGAAGCGAATTCATTTTTCGAGTTTTCTTCTCGCATCTGTGGCTAGGAGCTCATTCGCGATAATTGCAATTTCTTCTTCAGTTTTCGACATGGCCTTTTCCCATTCTTTTCCCTCGAGCTTCATGAGAGGAGGATTCTCTTCGCCGACATATTTCGTCACACGACCCAGCTCTGTGAGTGGTACAAATACCTTATCTCAGAGTGCGTATTCGATCTCCATATATTCTCGTTCGATGAGTCCAATGCGTTTTTTGAGAATCTGGATATATTTCCCGATTCCGTGGTCTCGATGGACGATATGATCGAGAGGTTTAATCGAGAGGAGAAGGTCAAGATTTTTGATACTTCATTTTCGGATACGATTCTGGATAAAAATCTTTCCGATATTATCATCTCAGATAAGGAGAAATGAATCTTCTTCTGATGATTGCCATTTTTCGCCGAGAAGCGCAGTATTTTCTTCGAGAAGAAAACTCTCATATATATGACGAGATTCTTGTATTTTTACATGGGTGAGTCCATTTTCATCTACGAATTCCTGAAGTCGTTTCGCATATTTCGTGATAATGAGAGGCGACGAATATGATGAGAGAATCGTACGAAGTC
>JAVHOR010000136.1:0-6928 GCA_036170175.1 Patescibacteria group bacterium
CGAGTATTATCTCCCGTGATCATAAAGACCTTAATTCCAAGCTTTTTGAGACTCTCTATAGCACTCTGTGATGTAGTCTTCACTGTATCGGCTACTGCGACAAGCCCTATAACATTTTTTGCATCAGCAAGAAGCATGACGGTTTTTCCTTCACTTTCCATATTTTCGATATAGGCAGAGACATTGATTTCGATACTATTTTCTGTGAGAAGTTTTCGTGTTCCGAGATAATAGAGATTTCCATTGACGAGTCATTTGACTCCTTTTCCAGGAACCGCTTCGAAATTCTCGACGAGATAATTCATCGCTCTATTTTCTTCACCATATTTTACGATAGCTTCTGCAAGAGGATGTTCAGATTTCTTTTCGAGGGAGAGAGCAAATGCAAGAATTTCTTGTTCACTATGATTCCCAAGGCTTATAATATTTGTCACTTTTGGCTTTCATTCCGTGAGAGTTCCCGTCTTATCGAAGACGATAGCATTGACTCGACAAGCAATCTCGAGTGGCTCACCTCACTTGATGAGGATACCATTTTGTGCTCATTTTCCTGTCCCTACCATGATAGCAGTCGGTGTCGCAAGTCCGAGTGCACATGGACAGGCAATCACGATAACCGCAGCAAAATAGAGAAGCGCTGTCGAAAAAGTTGCTCCGAGAAGGAAATACCAGACTGCGAATGTAATCATCGCAATGATGATGACAGTCGGTACAAAATATGCGGATATAGTATCCGCTACTCATTGGATCGGAGCCTTTGATCCTTGTGCTTCTTCGATAAGTCGGATAATACCAGCAAGAGCCGTATCTTCTCCGAGCTTTGTTGCTCGGAATTCGAAGCTTCCGAGCTTATTCATCGTTCCAGCAAATACTTTGGATCCAGTATTTTTCTCGACTGGTATACTCTCTCCAGTAAGCATGGATTCATCAATACTCGAATGTCATTCCATGATTTCGCCATCCACAGGAATTTTCTCTCCTGGCCTGACTATAATAATATCTCCAAATATGACAGCATCAATAGCAATATCTACACTATTTCCACCACGCTTTACGCGAGCTGTTTTTGGAGCAAGTCCCATCAATTTCTCGATAGCTTCAGATGTTTTTCATTTTGCCTTCGCTTCAAAATATTTTCCGAGCGTGACAAATGTGACAAGAAATGCAGCCACTTCAAAATAGATATTTGGAATCTTCATGCCTTGGAGTCCGAGAATAGATCCTGTCTCACTCAAGTATATGAAGTAAGAATAGAGACTATAGACATATGCCACAAGTGTTCCTATAGAAATGAGTGAAAACATATTGAATGTCTTCATCTTGAGTGCTGACCATGCTCCAGCAAAGTATTCTCTCCCGATAATGAAGAGCACTGGTGTCGCGAGAAAGAAGGAGATAAGTGCCGAATATGGCATTATATTTCTCTCAAATGGCAATCATGGAATAAAATCGTACACCATAAATGCCACCATCGGAAGTGAGAGAAGTCATCCTGCGAGAAATTTATAGAACCATGATTTCAATTCTTTCTTTCGTTTATCGGTTTCTGAAATCTTATTTTCTCATTGGATCACTGCTCTATAGCCAGCATCTCAGATAGCTTTCTCAAGATCTCCGATATTTACTTTCTTAGGATCAAACTTGATTCGGGCTTTTTCGGAAGCAAAATTCACATTTGCTTCTTCGACTCCAGATACATGCTTGAGCGATTTTTCGATAAGTGAACTACAGCTCGAGCAATGCATTCATTCGATACTCAGAATAGCAATAGAAGATGAAGAATCTTTTTGTATCGATTGTTCTGACTTCTGTCATTGCTCTGATTCTCGTCATTCCCGCGAAGGCGGGAATCTCAAATTATGATGAAGTGTATCTTCTAATATTTCCTCGTTTTTTTTTATTCATTGTGATTGATCTTGGTCGTCTTTTTTGCTATCATCTTCTTCGCTCTTGAGAATCGCATCATATCCAGCATCTTCTCGGATGGCTCGGGCGATTTCCTCTCCTGAGAGGACATTATCGACCTCAAGGAAGAGTTCTTTTTTCTCGAGATCAAATTGTTTTGTCTCTATCCCTGGAAAATTTTTGAGTGTCATACCAATAAGCTTGACGCACGATTCACAATGAATCGTTGGTAGACTGATAAGGATCTTTTTCATATGTTTATAAGATTAAAAAAATAAGAGAGTTGATTATTCTACATTGATATACCCATGAGGAATTCCCATGGCACAAGTAAATGGAAATCTTCCACTTTGTTTCGGAGTAATAGTAAAGGTAACTTTTGTTCCACCGGTAAGGAGCTGGATATTCCCATCAAGTCATGGAATACGAATAGTACTCATACATCCAGGAATAGTATCTTTGACATCAATGACGATTGTATATGTCTCACCTTTTTTGACGGTGATTTCTCTTGGGCTGAGTCCAGAAGAAAGTGTATAAGTCATATCAATACGTTTTGCCTCAGTAGATACTTTTGTGACTAGAGAAGAATCACTCTCTGTTGATGTTGCCTCATTTCATGAACCTGAGGAATTAATAATAAATTTTCATTGAAACATTCCCATAGAGCATGAGAATGGAATTTCTCAACTCTTTGGTGCTATAAATTCGATAATATTTTCTCCAAGCTTAATCTGTTCAGAGATTCCAAGCTTTGGAGCTATGAGCTGACTCGAACATGAATATGGACTCTTTCCTGTGACAATCCACCTGATCTTCTTTCCCGCATCGATAGAAATTGTAGTCGGAGAATATCCGCCATCAGTTTGTGTCATATGCACTTCTTGGACTTCGAGATTACTGGTATCTTCTTTTTGGATTACCTTTTCAGTTTCTCATCCAAGAGAGAGAAGTGCATACCCATTTCTGAGATTGAATATTCCAAGACCGAGGACAATAACTCCGGTAAAGACAAAGAATTTTTTGAGCCATTCTCCCTTGAGGATTGCTGTCACAAATCCGATAGAGATAAGTCCTGGTAATGTTCCGAGGGCAAAAAGTGAAAGCACGAGAGCTCCAGTGATGAAATTTCCAGTACTTACCGCATACATTTGCATGGCAAGAGTAAATCAGCATGGCAAGAAAAATGTCAGAACTCATGTCATGAAGGCTGAGGATTTTGTATTTCCATCTCCTTTTATATTTTTTCCGAAGAATTTCGGAAGTGTCGGAGAGAAGTGGCCTATTCGTGGAGAAAGATTGGTAAGATTGAGTCCAAGAAGAAGCATGACAATACCGACCAGGGCTGTCATGAGTCCCAGAAATGTACTTGAGAAATGGATTATGGATCCAAAGAATCAGAGAATTCCTCCGAGAAATCCGAAACCTATAACTCTTCCTAAGTGAAAATATATATGTGGAGAAAATCTCGTCTTGAGGGACGCATTACTATGAAGCTTATTCCATTCAGCACTCATCCCAAGGACAAGTCATCCGATCAGAGCCATGCAACTAGAAACACCAGCAGTAAGTCCTACAAGAAAGGCAACACCAAGTGTTGGTGAAGATATGTCTCCAATGTTCCCAAAAGAAAATCCCGAATGACTCAAGAAAGTAAACAGAAGAAAAATAATCACTCACGAAATAAAAGTATTTATATAGTCATTTGGATTCTGTGTAATCCATGGAAGTTTCTTCCCTTTTCCTATCTGATACCCATTTTCTATAATAACTAATTCAATCTCTTTCATATTTGGTTTTGTATCTGTATATGAGATTTCGACGAGTCATTTCTTCTCATTTGCGTTGATATATGCTACATTTTCGATGTTCTTGATCGATTTTTCTAGGATAAGTTCACACGAACGACAATGCATTCCAGAGACTGGAATAGTAATTTTATTCATAAAATAAGGAATTTAGAAGATAATATTTTTCGTGGAAGCGCTAAAAAGAGCCTCCCGAGAGAGGAAATATTTCTAATCAAGCATCTTAATAATACCCACAAGATTCGTATATTTTGTTTTTTGGAAGATGAGATCTGGAGAACGAAATAGGGGAGCGGATACTGCAGGATTATTCCAAGAGATTTTCTGAAAAGGAAAACTAAGAGGAAGAACAAAGGCAACTTTTTCTATCAATTCTTTTCAATTTTGCTGTGAAAGGATTTTATATGGAAGAATCTCTACGATGCATTTCTCTTCATTATTTTGTGATGATGTTTCGCAAAAAATTGGCTCCTCCATCTGCATCACCGCATGATGCGCGGTCATATCCATTCATCTCATGTCAAAAGCATGCACAAGCTGCATTTGTGATATGATAAGAAATCCAAGAAATATAAGTGATGAAAGAATTCTTTTCATAGTATTACCGTTTTGATATATTGAATACTTGCATAAGTTCACTGATGAATTTTTCTTTCTCTTGCTGATTATCTGAGCTGAGCTTATGGGCTGCACATGAATTCAAATGTCATTCGAGTATGAGCGCATTGGCGCTTCGGAGAAGACCGAGAGCCGCATTGGTCTGCTGTGCAATATCCATACAATATCGATCTTCTTCGACCATTTTCTGAATGGTATCCATAAGACCTTTTGTTTTTTTTATATTCGCGAGAAATTTTTCTTTATATGGACTTATCATAGTTTTGAATGAAAGAATAACCTATACCTGAGGTATAGTATATGATTTCTAAAATGAAGTCAAATTTATTTAATATCTTCTTCCATGAGTCGTATCGTCGTGATGATATTTCGTGCAGTGAGTATATCACCAGCTACTTCTGGATAACGAGAATTTTTCTTTCCATGAGATATTCCCACAAGGATAAGTGTAGGATTCTCTTCAGCGATCACCGCATCGACTGCTCATCCGAGAAATTCCTGTACATAGACGTCACCTTCATGAGCAAGCATCATCTTGCTCGAGAGTTCATCATTCGGAACGCGAGGGGAATTATCGACGACAATACCACCGACTGAGAGTCCATAGTCTTCGACATAATAATCTTTTTGTTCATTAAATATGGAAAGAAATCGAGGATTCTTCGAGAAAGTATCACGGTTTTCTTTTGTGATGAGAATTTTTTCGATAGAAGGATCATAGGAAAGAAATGCATTTGGCACAATGACATCTCCTATCTCATGGATAACATCGACACTATAGCCAAAATAGGGAAGATAGACTCGATCAGGAAGAAATGCTTCTGCAATCCATGTCATATCAATCGGAGTAACCACATTACTAAAAAATACAAAAATCCATTCGCCCTTTCGATAGGTCGTCACATGAGGAATTTCTTCTTTTTTCTCGAGGGAAAGAGTAGAGACAAGAGCATCTCGGAGGGCAGCATCAGATGAGGCAAGTACTCGAAGCATATGGATTTGATTTTTAGGATTAGGAGGATACTATAGCGAAAGATACAAAAGTCAAAATTTGTTCTATCGCTTCTCATACTCTGTCATTTCGAGCTTGTAAGAAATCCTGCTTATTCCCGTTTTTATGCCCCGTCATTCCCATGAATGATAGGAAGCTTATACTAAAAACTATCGAATAACTGTGTACATTTTTGTCATCCTGAGGTACGAAGGATCTGCTTTATATTCGGAACAATAGGCAGATTCTTCCTATCGTCAGAATGACAGAAAATGAAACGGTTTCAGTATAATTCCTCATTTTTCACTGTCAATTGCCCATTATCAACTATCAATTTCACTGTCCATTATCAACTGTCAACTATTCATGGATTCCCTCACACTCTTCATTGGGCTCATACTCGGGCTTCTTCTCGGAATGGCATT
Organism: Patescibacteria group bacterium; assembly: GCA_036170175.1. Taxonomy (GTDB): domain Bacteria; phylum Patescibacteriota; class Gracilibacteria; order BD1-5; family UBA2023; genus JAGOMW01. Next base: position 5,748 of record JAVHOR010000136.1, read on the forward strand.
CATGCGAATACTTTCTTTTTTCGAGCACAAGAATCTGAAGAAATCAGTACTCAAATGATCTCGAAATCAGATCCTCGGAGAGCTCTATGAGAAAGTCCTACCAGCACTTCCTGACTTTCCATACGCACCGAAAGATATGGTCTTCGTCGGAAAATGATGTGACTATATTATCTTCGATGGACTCACTGAGTGACATCTTCGTGAAGTGATATTTCTCGAGCTCAAGAGCGGGAATGCGACACTCACCTACAATGAGAAATCTATCAAAGAAATCCTCGCGAGGAAAAGAATCCGATTCTCAGAATATCGGATCGATAGCGTGCGAAATAAGGAATAATATTTTCCCGTCATTGCGACGAAGGAAGCAATCCATGCTCAGAAAAGTTGCAAAAATCTCATAATAAAGCTATGATAGAAATATCGTAGCTTTTTATAAAATATGGAAAATCTGGAACTCACAAACGATGAAAAAATGGAACTCAAAAAAAGAGGGTTTTTTGTGAAAAGAAACCTAGCTTTTACAGAATTTCTAAAATTATTTTCTCAGGCATATATCTATATAATATCCTCAATTATTTTCTATATAGTACCCTGGTATTTCCTTGCTGGATGAATCTGAATTATCTTTATAGATTGAATTATTGGGAAAATAATTATGATTGGTTGAAGTATTATGGCATTGTGTGGTGTAATCTATATTCTTATGAGAGGTATTCTTGGATGAATAGTTTTTTATTTGAGATCTTGAATGGAGTTTTACTGAAACAACGGGAAAGTTATTTCTTTTGGTGAAATTCTATCACAATCAAAGGGATTAAGTGTTATTAAGAAATTTAATCAAACTATTGAGAAATTCTATAATGGTATTAATTCAGCAAACTCTAAAACTCAAATGAAAGCTGCTTTATATCTTTTTTTTATTTCTATAGCACCGTTTTTTATAGCAGCAAAAATGGGGTTCTTTGGGTTTTTTATCTGAGGAATTATTTTAATCTATCTTATATTTGAAATTATTCGTACTGTTTTTCAATCCATTAACCCCCTCTATATCTTCGGTAATCTCGGTGAGAAAATCCAGAAGCTCACTCCAGAGATAGAGGCAGAGTCCAATCTCATACAATCAGAATTCGAGAAAGATATGAATTTTGCTGTTTTGCATTCTGGATTCGAGAAGCTCTCAT
>JAVHOR010000137.1:0-6806 GCA_036170175.1 Patescibacteria group bacterium
GAAGAGTACTGAAGAAGTGCGAGAGAGGGAGAAGGCTTGCAGAAGATATTTCATAATTCAAATGGAGTGAGAAAAGTAATGCTTGCATTCTTTTTGAGTGGAATGCCGAATTAAGAGACCTTTGGTCTCATATAAGAAAAAGAGATGAGAAGAAGAGTCTTATTTCTGTGGGGATTGATATGTATGGAAGTATATTACTTTAGGTAAGTGTGTAAAGGAAATTTGCTATGAAAATCTCCCTATTTATCCAAGATAAATGCAGAGCTTCGTTTCTCTTACTCGAAAAAATATATAGACGTATAATTATAAATATGTATAAAATATATACTACCTTTACTCTTGATTTAAAAAAATACAATTAAACTCATATATCAATATTTTCTTCATATGTCAAAAATCGAGATAGAGAAAATATTATTTCACTCGGAAATTGTAGTCATCTTCGACGAATCGTCACTTGAGTGATGAGATACACCGGATAATATTATTGTGCCAATTCGCATTACTCGACGCATATATTGTGCCATCAGGATTCCCCCAGCGAGAGAGTTCACTGACATGTGTATATCCAGAAAGGAATTTGTTGTTGAATGTTTTTCCCATCCATGCAATTCCTTCCTGTGGAGAAGAGAAGCTCGTAGTACTTCCATCATCGGTATTTCCGACATTTCCGACATTGTAGGAAGTTTTGAGATAATTACCAAGTGTTGTCTCAGCGAGTCATACACAGATAAGGAAATCAGGATCAATTCCCTCTTCGAGAGCTGTATCGACCCAAGTATTCAGATTCTGAAAGTCAGGAGTTGCATAGGTCTTGAGAAGATATTTTTGTCGAGCTTCTTCTGTCTCTCCACCGATATAGAATTTTCGCACATATTGATCGGTACTCGTACCAGTACCTGAGAGTTCGACAATATCTCCGATAAATTTATCTTGATATCTTGAAGGAAGCTCGCTATAATTGAGTGACGAAATATTGAGAACACGAAGTGGATCGAGGGCTTCTTTATTTCTGTACACTTCGAAATGAAGATGTGCACCAGTTGTCATTGGGCCAGCTCCAGGAGTTCCTGGTGCGCCACCACTTCGTGCGATAATATCTCATTTTCTGACAAATTGATATGGCTTGACGAGTATCTCTGAGAGATGCCCATACACCGTGGTGTATCATCCTGGATGCTTGAGTGCGAGATAAGAATATCCTCACTCGACAGGTGGAAGCATATAGAGAAGATATCCATCAAGTGCCGCTCGTACATCTGATGATTGTGGAGTGACTATATCGATCGCATCATGCTGACTTCAGAATGCATTAAAATATTAAGGATCTCTGAAATATGTAGAAATATGTTGAGCATTTTGTACTGGCCACTCCATGATATTCATCGATCCTGTAGCTATTTGAATCTTCGTGAGCGCGCGTTCATTTCTATAAAATGAGAGAATCCCAGCACATTTTTCTATATCTTTTCCTGTTTTCTTTTTTGCATTGCATCCATTTTTCTCGAGAAGCTGGTCAAGAGAAGCCATATACGATACACTCTCATCTTGCCATGATTTCTCTACACTTTCCTGGGCTTTTCTCTGGGCGAGAGCATATTCCTGAAAAAGATCTTCCTGTCATTTTGTCGCCTTGAGAAGATCCTCTCTTTGATGTTTCTGGAGAAAAAGTAGAGATTTCTCTTTCTCGAGAAGTGCCTTGTCAGTATCGAGAAGAGCAAGGCTATCACGTATATGAAGTACAGTCTTATAGTAATCCCTGATAAGAAGCTTGTATTCCTTGATAAATTGTTGGCCGAGGATACTCACGAGAGATTTATATGTGATATCCGTCGAGACACTATCTATACTCTCATCTGAGAGGATAAGGCTCTGGAGAATATCAATACTATTTTCTTGATTATAGATGAGCGTCCCCTCCGAATAAATATTGACGAGATACGAAAGTATTGTTGCTCGGTTTTTCCTGATATGAATAGAGAGTTCTGTAGAGAGATTTTGATATTCTTCTATTTTGCCCGTCTTTATATCAATGGAATCTTCTGTCTTTCTAATGCCATCAAGTGTATCATTTATAGCATTATCGAGAGATGTAATTGTTTCTTCGAGGGATCTTCTCCTTGCTGACATGAATTCTTTTTTATTTGTATAGATATTCTCTATCGATTTGAGACGCTCCTTGAGTCCTTCGAGTCCATTCATTGTATATTCATGCTTGAGAAGATCGAGAGAGCCACTATGATCGAATGGCACTGACTCGAAAAGGAGGCTTTGTTCTTCTTTTTTGAAAGCATCAAGAATTCGTCATGAAGTCGTCGTATCGATCGCTGTGACGAATAAAGGAGAAATTAGAACGAATGTGATTCCAGAAAGAAAAAGAGTTCTATAGCGCATGAATATATGCTACCATATAGCGAAGAAAAATGCGAATAGAGGCACTTTTTTCGTAAGAAAATCACTTGCTTATTCTTGAAATATAATCTTTATATAATAAATCTATCAATACCTAAAAGCAGAGCAAGATACCGTGCCAAGGAACTCACGGTATGACAAACAAAGGGAATTTATAATGGCTTCTCTTTGGGAATTGTCTGGAAGAATTCCTCCTTTTTCTTCATCCAAAGAACTGACTGTCGACAAAGTTTCTGACTATCTTCTGTATTTTTGAGAAAATTCTTGATTCCTTCTTCAAGAAATATTGTATTCTGACTTCCCTTTACATAGATGATTGTGGGCTTTTCGAGAGCAATAAGTTGCTCATGTATTTTTAGAGAGAGGATACGACTTGATAGACTTGTAAATACAGGAAATACTTGAGAAATGATTGGGCTTACATATTTCTCCATGAGAGGTCAGACAAGGAAAAATTGTACATCCCTCTCTTCATCAATATGCTCGAGTATGTAGGCTGCGAGATCCTTATGAAGATTCTCTGCATGCTCTCATAACTCTCGCATATCTCAGAGAAAAAAGAGAATTCGATGTGATGGGAGAAAAGGAAGCACGGAATCAATTCCTCGACAAATACTCTCATATCATCAATTATAGCTTCCATCAATAATCATACTCTCGCCTTGTCCCGCAAGCACTGATGATCGTCAAGATTCTGGAGAAAAAAGATGAGAATTCTTTCAGATACTATCAAGATCAAGTCCGAGAATAGATCCAATAGCATAGCATGGAAGGATATTTTCTATCTGATATGCACCAAAACTTGGAAGTGTAATAGGAAATTTCTTTGTCTGTACAGTCACTTCAGCGGACACTCAAGTGAGAGAGAAGCTAAAATGTGAAGCATCAATCTCAGACATAGATCCAGTACCATAATAGAGAGCATCTTGTTCTCCATAAAGGCGAAGTGACTCATGGATAATACATTGTTCTGCATTTCTAAGAATCTTAAGTTTTTCATTTCTATAATTGACGAGCGTACCAAATTGTTCGAGATGATTGGCTGCTATAGGAGAGACTATAGCAATATTCGGCGTCGCGATAGAGAGAAGAAAGTCCATCTCTCCAGCATGATCTATTCCATATTCGAGAACGAGATATTTCGGATATTTTCTTATACAGGCTACGATTGCCACTAGAAATACCCAGAGCCAAAGAAAGGGATTTTTCCCTCCTGTCTTCACTCCAATAATAGAGAGCGGAAGTCCGTACTCGCCATTATAATGGTATGGAGAGATTCTGACATTTCACGGATAAGAAAGCTCAAGATAGCTCGCTATATAGGTAGTTATTGTTGTCTTTCCGACTGTTCCAGTCACTCAGATAATATACGGATGATGAATTTGAACGATCATTCGTGCGAAAAAAGCAAGAAGAGTGAGAAGAAGTTTTTGCATAAAAAGAAATTATAGCCTGAAGATAAGGAATTGCTCATGAAAATCAAGAGAAAAAAGAAATTCCTCATACTTATTTCATATTTATTTTTATTTGCATAAAAGACAAAGTTCCGTACAATTTTCTACGAGCAAATTTCTTATCTATTTCTCTATGGCACAAATTGTACAGGGTGATTTTACGTTTACTCTCCTTGATGAAATTCAGATAAAATATTCCGATCTTGTCGAACTTATAGTCTGAAGTGAATCTATCGATAATAATGAGAAGCAATACTGGTTCGATATTCTTCCTTCCATGACAGATGAGCAGATCGATAGACTCTTCAATATCCTTATGACGGAGCGCCGACAACTCGAAGAGCTCAACGTGAAATATCAGGAAGAGATCAAAACACTCAATGAGAAACACCTCATAGAGTGGCAATCACTCCAATCTCAGAAAACTAGAGAAAAAGTAGAAGCACAAGAGAAGTCTGATACATCCAAGCAAGATGCCAACGATGCTATCAGTATGCTCGATACTCTCTAAATTTCTTATACTCTAAAATCTTACTTGTGTTATCTTCTCTATCGACTGATATAGTTCGCTATGAATCCTCTTCATGAAAATATCATGTCAGGTCTCATATACTTCATCCACATGAAGATATTAGTATTATTTGCATGATACGATCTCCAAAAGAGAATGTTGTGAGTGTCATAGAAGATCATCTTCTTGAGTCTATTTCATCGACTGAATGGAAATATAGTGATGAAGAGTCTGATTTCTCCTATATTACAGAAAAATACAATCATTTTCTCTCCAACATTGCAGAAGAAGATGCACAGAGCATACATGCTCTATTCTCTGTACAAAGAGGAGTCCATATCATGGTAAGTACTACAGGAAATATGAGTGCTCTTCAGAGGGAATCTGATGGTACTATAAATCGTATCCATGAAGATACAATTGCACACCACCAATTTGAGCTTATCTCAAGTGGAGAGATTGCCATCGAAGGAACACTATTTTTTGTATCGAGTGATATTTCGAATATTGTATGAGATGACTTCTATAATGAGGTTGCTGATCTCGAGAGAGAAAAATTTGAAAGTATTGTCCAAGAGATCCTTACCCGAGAAACAAAAAAAACAATACATATTATTCGTATATCCAATCGCTATGTTCGTGAAGCCGGGAAAGGCAAAAAAAGAAGATGAAGCTCACAAATAGATATACTCAGAAATAATTTCTTGGAAATTGGCTCTCGCTTAAGTGAGAGTAATCTTTGGAAGAATACTCTCTTTTCTATCGAGAAGACTTTCCAGAAAAAGAATACTGCTATTACAATAGGATTTCTCATCGTAGGGGTTATTATTTTCTTTGGACTTCTTTCGTTTATTATTAGCGCCCTCTTTAATGCGACGAATACAAGTTCATATGATGCAAAAACCCAGGTTCTAAAAGCAAAAACTATTATTGATGAGACTCAGAAACTTTCTTCGAATAGAGAAGCATTCGAGAATTCGATCAAGCAAGCAGAGACTATTCTCACGGAACTTAAGGAGAAACAACTCTATATAAAAGATACTACTGAACTCAGTGCTAGAATAGAGGCAATGAAGAAGGAAATATACGATATACAGACCGTTGATCTCAAGGCACGCAAGAGCATTATAGCATTTAATTCCACTGATATTTCTCCGCTTTGAGTCTACGAATATGGAAAAAAACTCACACTTCTTGGAAGAGAATGAGCAATAACATCCTATGCCCTTTGAGAACCATTACCAAAGATCACGCCATATCCTCCATGAGAAGAGGCAGTTGATTACACTGTCACTGAGGAAGGAAATTTTCTTCTTCTTACCAAAAATAATAGAGTCCTTGCCTCACGCAAGAATGCTGAAGTCACCTATGTGAATGTGACTGGACAGGAATCTTGGGAACTCTCTGATGCGATCAATACTTTCAATGGAAATATTTATCTTACGAATACGAAGGAATGACAATTGTATAAGCATAGGCCTGGAATGAATGGGTTCTCACAAAAAACTCCCGTATTTACTGCTCCTATTCCTGGTATCAAGGAGGTCGGAATCGATTGAGGATTCTATGTGATGACTGATTCACAGAAGATTTTCAGGATTATGAATGTAAAATGATATACACAAAGTGGTATAACTCTCAATAAAATACCTGGAGAATATAGTATTGGAAAAAATAATAAGAATGTATCACTTATTCTTCAGAACAATCTCAGATATATCTACGTACTTGATGGGAATCATATATGGATATTCGAGCCTGACACAAAAAAGTTTCAGGATATTCGTTCCTGGAATTATATAGCACAGATGGAGTTGAATACTATGGAAGAGATACGAAGTATAGCTGCCCCTCGTGATGGTACTCTCTATGTCGTCACAAATCTTGGTGTCTATGATATCAATTTTGAATTTGTCGATAATAACATTATTCTCAGATCCTAACCTTCTTCCGTTCGTGTTTCGTAATCATGGAATTGTCCTACATTTACAAAAAGTTCGAGATAGACAGACTCGAATTATTTTTTTTACAGAAGACTATGGGAAAATAACTGCATGGGAAAATGGGAAAAATCTCCACAGTAGTGGAAGTATTGGTGAGATCTATATTACACGAAAGTGATGACATAATTACCTAAAAGACTTTGAAGTAAAAAAAACTATCTTTCAAGAAAACTGGAACTATAATGAGACGCTTGCTTTTCTGCAGATCATTCAAACTCTCTATGAAGCACTTCCTGAAGGCGTAGCATACCAATCTATTTTTCTTGATCTCAGAGAACTCATATACTCTCTGGAAAGAATCTGAATCAGATATCAAATATTTCTCCTTCTTCATATCAGAATTCTCAAAAAACTCTGATACCTCCGAAAGGAACTCTTCCTTTCCAACTCTAGAAATAGGTATATATATGAAAATATTGATATTTA
>JAVHOR010000138.1:0-1503 GCA_036170175.1 Patescibacteria group bacterium
TCCTGTATAAGCTATACTATTCGTAAGAACATCATGCCATTGGGAAGATCATGGAGTATTGGAGCCTGCTGGATAATAGGTGGTAAGCCAATTATAGAGAGCGCCTGAAAAGAATGAATCAGCAAAAAGATAAGTGATAAATTCATTAGTCACACGATTTTCAAGTGAAGCGCAATCTGGCTTGAGATAATCTCCAGTAGGGCTCGTCTTGAACCCCACAACTATCTGGCTATTAGTACATGGAAAATTTGCAATATTTTGAAAGTACTCAGCAAAAACACCACCAGTAGAATTAGTACCTGCACCAAAAGGTGCAGTATTTGGTACTGTTGAAGCAAGAGCTCAGCTCGTGATCGAGAGGATGAGCCCGAGAGTCATGAGTCATAGGATGAGACGAGAGGTCTTCACGAAGAGGAAAGATTAGAAAATGGAGAAGAAAGAAAAGTTCAGATAGAATATCTGTGTTATTATTTATTCGCTACTGAGTCATGGTGGTGGATCAGCAAGGATTCGAGAATCATATTCGATGATGACAGAGAAATCTTCAAAATTATGATTATCTGATCAATAAGCAACTTGATCTGATTGATCATATGATCGGAAATAATTCAAGTCATACTTGGTGGCATTCTCTGGAGTACATGCTCATTCTGTATATGGACAAGAATTATTTGCTGTTCATCCGATGGTATTTCGAGAGATGACACTTCAGACTATATAGAGCTGATTCTTCGGGAGATTGAGACTATTAGAGAGATTCCCTAAGTCTTCACCTGAATAGATTGTCCCTTCGGCAATGAGAGAGGTATAGATATTTTTGACACTGCTCTTAATATATATATTCCCACCATGTCCATTCGTATCCTTCATGACGATGATCGCACGAGGGCCGAGAGTAATATTCCGAGGAATATCTCCACTTATATAGACATCGCCTCATTCGACGATAAGTGATCGAGCATGATTTTCCTCCATGAGGGTTCATGTATTTACAAGCCTAGTTCAATTAAGTCGATAAAAAAGTGTGTCACTATTCAGCTTTACTGGAATATCATTAGGACTTGTGTTGATTTTTGGATCACCGTTCACAATTCCGCGAGTCATCGCTGCAATATTCTTTTGTATGGTATCGAGAAATGAAGTCATGGAAATGGTATCGAATTTGCTTCATACATAGTAGTCTGTATCAAATGCTTTATTACCTCAGATATTTCCGAGGACTTTTACCTTATTCTTGAATACGGGGTCTGCCGTCGAAAAATCAATATATCCAAGCGTATCACTCCATGCATATCCCAAGAATTTCTGAGTACCAGGAACATATGCTACTCCAGAATATGTGCTTGGTTCAAGGGAATCGAGTACGATCCATCCAGCATTATCGCTCCATGCATATCCATGAAGTGGCCGAGGCCCGCTGGTTCATAAGAGAGGAATTTTTGGATCTGAATCGAGAGTATCAGTAGCCGTCGTGAGCTTTGCCCATCCGACAGTCTGGAGAAA
>JAVHOR010000139.1:0-6549 GCA_036170175.1 Patescibacteria group bacterium
TCCCCCTCTCCTTTCGCCGCGGGGCTAGGGGTGAGGCAGATGAGCTCAGGATTCGCTCGAGGGTAATCTGCCACCTTATCTCCTATAATGAGCACCTTGTATGTTACCTGTGGACTCGTGATAATGACGTCCATATCATGTTCTCGCCAGAGACGCTCCTTCACAATATCGAGATGGAGAAGCCCGAGAAATCCACAGCGAAATCCGTATCCAAGTGCAGGCGATGCTTCATGTTCTATCACAAGTGAAGAGTCATTAAGCATGAGCTTCTCCATAGCATCTTTCATCTTTGGATATTCATCGGTCTCGACAGGAAAAATCCCAGCGTAGATATAGGGAGTGATTTTTTTGAATCCCTTGATTGGATGCATATATTCTGATGGACCAGAGAACACTGTATCTCCGACTCGTGCTTCTGCGATTGACTTGAGTCCTGTGACGACATAGCCGATTTCTCCTTCATAGAGGATACCAGTCGGAGAGTATTTTGGACGAAAACATCCGACTTCCAGGGCTTCTACTTTTGCTCATGTATTAATAAATTCGAGCTTATCTCATTTTCGGATCTCACCAGAGAAGAGCTTCAGATAGACAACGACTCACTTGTAAGGATCATATTGTGAGTCAAAAATAAGTGCCTTTGTCACTCGTATAGTTCCTGTCATCGCGAGCGGAACGATAGTGGAGTGTGGCGATCCAGAATCTGAAGTATGGATTGCTTCATTCTTCGCAATGACAGGAACAAAATTCGAATCTTTATCGAGTTTTTTCGGTTCTGGAAGTCGTTCAAGTACAGCATCAAGGACAGCTTCCACGTTCATTCCTGTTTTTGCTGATACCGATATAATTTCTTCTTTTTTGCATCCGAGAAGATTCATCACTTCTTCACTCACTCGCTCAATATCAGCTGATGGGAGATCGATCTTATTCAATACTGGAATGATCGTGAGGTTATTCTCTATGGCGAGATAGACATTCGAAAGTGTCTGTGCCTCAATTCCCTGTGTCGCATCGACGACAAGAATAGCTCATTCTACAGATGCGAGAGATCGAGATACTTCATACTGGAAGTCGACATGTCCTGGAGTATCGATGAGATTGAGGTCGACTCATTTCCATTCCATACGTACGGGAGTGAGCTTGATCGTGATACCACGCTCGCGCTCGAGATCCATCTGATCAAGAGTCTGAGATTGCATCTCACGCTTTTCGAGTGTTCCTGTGATCTCCATAAGTCGATCAGCAAGAGTAGATTTCCCATGATCGATATGAGCAATGATACAGAAATTGCGGATTGAAGTTGGTTTTGACATGGGCGTATCATAGGGAAAAACATGGAAAAGGCAAAGAAATAGTATGATGAAGAAAAAATCTTTTTACAAAGTTTTAATTCTTCCTATAATTCCTTCATGCTTCTCTCAAATCGTCTTACAACTTGGTCGAGCTTCACTTGCTCCTCACCTGCTATGCGGGTGATTTGATGTAGCTAAGATTCAAAATCTAGAAACTCCAAACACCCAAATTTGGGTGTTTTTTTATTGTTTATTTTTCTCTTTCATGCCACGTATTACTGTTGCCATATTTTCAGATCGACCCCCTGCTTTCGATCTTCATCCTTATCGAGATATTACTGGAGCAAATATTCTCCAATATCCAGAGATTCCTGACGCTGTACTTCGAGATTTACTGAGTGCAAAACCCGAAGAAGTAGAGAGGATTCTCAAGTGAGTTTGTAATTTCTAGATTACCAAGATTAATACTATGACTCAATTTATTGCACTCAGATTCGATGAGCTTCGTTTTGACACGATCTGATTTCAGGATGCCCTCATGGATCTTTCAGATACTTCATATTCATTAGAATCTCGAGATGAGTATGCTCCTAAGATAACTCACTGTATATCGGCTGTTCGCTATATTATCTCGAAGAGTACATGATTTCAGCTCCCACATATGTATATTGGAGATTTTATTGCATATATGCTCGCAAATACTATTGCATGATCACGCCTTATTCCACTCTGTGATCATGATAGAGGGGATCTTGTTTTCTTTCATAAGAAATCAGTAGCCCATAAAGTTTATATGATAACTCACATATGAATTTTTATAGATGATGAGTGAAATTATTTTCACTCCAGTCCAAAATGATGAAAAATAGAATCAATACGAAATTCTATGAACTTAGGAAATATAGTTACCTGTAAAATGGCTACACGCAATACCGACCCACGAATGCTAATACTCCCTCGATAGGGCTACTATTATCTTTCTATAGAGATCTTTCACATAATTCCTTTGTGTCGATCAGGCTGACATATAGTTATCGAGTCCAGGAGCTCCACTGATTTCGAGGATGATATATTTCCCGTGATTTTCCTAGAGAGATTTTGTCATATCGTCGATGATAAAGTCCACACCACAGAGCCTGAGTCACATATCTTTCGTTGCTCGTACTGCAATCAGGTACTTGATACCCGAATTTCTTTAGGAAAAGAGCACTGTATTCATTGTCTTTATATATCTCGATTGATCAGAGTGGATTTACATTGAAATTGGTATTTCGAAAAAGATCTCGTTTTCCATTTGGATATTCGATGTAGCCTACATATCCGTATTCTGGCTCGATCCATGCTGTAATTCCGAGCTCTTTACATACTTCTTTGATAAGCATCGAGGTAAGTGGAATTTTTTAGATCTTTCATGGTATGTCAGGACTAAAAATCCCAGCTTCCTGCCATACTCGAACTTTGTGTATAGTTGATCACGGTTGTCTCAAAGAAGTTTCATTTGTCAGCATTTGGATCTTGAAGTCTATCGAGGTGCTTATATGGATTCACGATCGCATCTGGATAGATAGGATCGACTCAGAGCATTGAGAGACGCTGATTGGCAAGCCAACGAGTATATCACTCAGTCGTATCTCAATTGATTCCCATGATCTTATTTCCGAGGATATGCTGTGACCAGAGAATCTCCTGTTCGACTGCAGTCTGTGTCATCTCTCTGATGACGGCTTCATTGTAAATCTCTGGAAATTCTCGCTTTATCTCCTTGATAAGGTTCGCAAATATCGTCACATGAGTGAGCTCATCGCGACGAATATAGGCAATCATGCGTCCTGTCGCTGGCATCTTCATATGGTCGACGAGAGTGTCAAAGAATGCAAAGCCATTATAGAAATATAGTGATTCGAGGAGGAAGTTCGCGACGATACCACGGAAGAAGTTCGCATCACTTGGATCATCTATAAAGTTCTGATATATTTGTCCGATATATTCATTTCTCTCGAGAAGTATGGAATCTGTCCGAAAGAAGTAATATATCTCATCGCGCTCTTCAGGAGATACGACAGACTCAAGTATGGTTGCATAGGCCTGAGAATGAATCGCTTCTTGATATGTTTGAATAGATAAAATGAGATTGACTTCTGGACTGGTAATATAGTTCGAAAAAGTCGGAAGATTGACTGTCTGAATCGAGTCGAGAAATATAAGAAATGAGAGAATTCCCTTGTATGCTTGTTGTTCTTCAGGAGTGAGTGTTGTAGAGAAATCACGTTGATCATCTTTCAGTCCTGATACTTTTTCTGGAAGCCAAAAATTTCCTACCATCACTTGATAGAGACTCTTTGCCCAGGGGTATCTGACAGCATTGAGATTGAAGAGTCCTGTCGTGGATCCTTTGATGATCGTACGTACAGAAGTATCGTCATTCCCTGCTGGATTGAAAATTTTATTGCGAACAATTTTTTCTTGAGGAGTCATATATAGTGTCTTGATGATATTTTCCTACACAATATGTAGTGGCTGATATAATATGAAAAGGTAAGAAAAATGCAAAGGTTTTTTTCTATTTTTCTACTCTTTATTCTTGTTGATAAAAAGGCTTGTTGTATACACGAAAAAAGGAATTCCGATAAACTGATAAAAAATCGTAAATATTTTTCCGGCATCTGTTTTCGGGTAGAAGTCTCCATATCCGACCGCAGCAACTGTCGTCGAAGAGAAATAGAGTGCATCGAGATATCTCCATCCTTCGATGAAATGATAGAGTACACTTCCGACGACAAGAATAAGAATAATTATGGCGATCTCTATTTCGAGCTTTTGTCCGAGAGTGAGTCCTGCATGTATTTGTCCGATTGATTTTTTGAGAAAGGCACGAGCCATTTTAGATGAATGTGAGAGTAATAAAATTTGCAATGATTGATCCTATAGCCGATGCGATGAGCATCCAGTAGAGCGTCTTATAAAACTGGAAATGTGCATGAAATCGGAATTTCTGCGAGAGAGAATAATTCCGTAGAAATGCATGACCAAGAGTGCTTATAAGGTAAGTCTCATTATCTACTCAATTATCCCCACGATATTCTGCTATGACATAGTTGTGATCGATGAGCCATTCGAGGAATATGATAAGCTCGGGATCATCAAATGGACTTTTCTTATCTTCTTGTTCCATATGTCTCTTATAAAAGGATTCGTTCATGATAGAACGAAATCCAGATGATGTCATGAATTGATATATTTCGCGAGGAGAGTACATATTTAGTTTTTAGCGATTTGTTTTCTTGGGGTTCTCAGTACTCATCCATCGAGTATTTCTTCGACATTTTTCTCTGTAATATGAAGTTCTCTCTCGAGTAGATCTTCTTGTTCTCTGATATGATGGAATTTCGATTGGAAGACAAGAGTCATCGTATAGAGAAAGAGTGGTACATAGAATATTGCATAGCCCATGGTGAGAATCTTTCCTTCGACAGTATGAGGTACAAGATCGCCGAATCCTATCGTTGCAGTTGTGATCACGGTGAAGTAGAAGGCATCGAAATAGTTCCATCCCTGTGCTCGCTCAAAGTGATGAATGAGAATTGTACCAATAAACCAACTTAAAAGAAAAACTATTCCTATAATGATGAGTTTTTTATGATGAACATGAAGCATGTGATGAGTATATGGGATATATGATAAAAATCAAAAATATCTCTTCAGTGTTTCTCGCTTATTTTCTAAAGGAATTTACCTCTAATATTTTTTCATGGTTTCCAATTTTCGAAAGAAGCATGCGGTAGGGAATCAGGAGAATACTTGCCATGAGTCACTTGATAGATGGATAGATCAATGACAAGATATATAAGTGGAAAGCTAAAAGCTCACCATGTCAGCCATGCATTGATAGGGATAGAAACGAGAATATTTGAGATAACAATAACGAAGGTCATTGCTATTATTACAAGGGAAAATAGGTGTTTTGATTTCATTGAGTAGAGAGAAAAAGTATTTTCAAGAACTATTAGGTTATCTCGATAAATTCAATACTATTCTGTTATTGAATTGTCTTGAATCGAACTTTTGCAATATCGCTCTTGAGTGGAGCAATGAAATCGTAATCTATTCAAAAAATATTGAAAATAAGCTGTCTCGCATGAAGCCACTGTCGTGTGAGTCAATATCGCGTCGCGACTTCCCTATTCACGGATTCATCTCAGTACACTTTGTCTCAGATTATCGGATGACCCATATCGGCCATATGGACACGGATCTGATGTGTACGTCCTGTGAAGAGCTCGATCTCGAGAAGAGAATATTTATCATCGATAAATTCTAGACATTTGAATTTGGTCCGAGAGAGTTTGGGATCGACGGGATTTTTGGTCGTCATTCTTTTATGATCGTCAGCATCTCGCCCGATATACGACTCGATCAATCCTTCTTTATCTTTCACTTTTCATCGGACGACTGCATAGTAGAGCTTGCGAATTTTCCTCGCTCCAATTTGCTTCTGGAATTCCTTCATCGAGCAATCATTCTTCGCGATGATGATGAGTCCACTCGTATCCTTGTCGAGACGATGGACAATCCCTGGTCTTTCTACTCAATTTATGACACTACCTCATTCCTTCTTAGCCCTTTCTCCTTCAGAGAGGGGAAGCGGTACCAAGCTCCCTCTCCTTCAGGAGAGGGTCGGGGTGAGGTTGATAGGGTCGGGGTGAGGTCTAAAATGATAGAGGAGCGCATTCAGGAGCGTTCCAGTCTTTCCATATTCTCCAGGAAATGTATGTGTATTCATCCCAGCATCCTTGCTGATGATCGCAAAATCAGGATTCTCAAAGATGACTTCGAGTGGTATATTTTCTGCTTCGAGATAGTATTTCTCCGTCTCGAACTCTATATCGATCATATCTCGGAGCTTCACTCGCCTCTCGTCTCCGAGTATCTTCCCATTCACTCGGATATGTCCTGCTTCGATGAGCTTATTGATATATGATCTCGAAAGCTCTGGAAATGTATGTGATAGAAAAAGATCAATCCTTCGGAGTGTCTGCTCAGGTAGGTATATGGAAAATTGAGCGTGCATCTAAGAAGTTTTTATAATGAAGAGAAGTAAATCCACCTGATGAGAGGTGGATCAAATGATTACATATATATCTCTTTTCTATGTCCAACTTCTAGTATGAGAAATACGCCTCCATCACTTCTGATGGCACGTACTCTCCATGCTCTCGGCGAGCGTGAAGTTCTTGAATTTCTTCAAATGTGAGCGTCT
>JAVHOR010000140.1:0-1450 GCA_036170175.1 Patescibacteria group bacterium
CCATTCATTATCTATGATGAAGATATCTGGAAATCTGATGTCTGGGATGCAAAAACATATGGGAAAGATTTTGATTTTTCTCGATGATTTTTTGAGCAATTTTGAGAACTGATTCAAAAAGTTCCCCTCGCTTCAAGGGCGCTCATGAATCCTGTAAATTCTGATTATTGTAACGCGTGAACTGCTCTAAAAAACTGCTACTTAATTTTTAGTGCGAATATTTGTGAAGATGATCTTTATTGTGTTGATATCGTTTCTTCCAATTCTTGTGTCGATTGTTTTGGTATAATTGACTCAGAAAACTGCTATGAATGTATCGTAGCAACCAATTGCTACAATGTTGAACATTCTTATGATATAAAAAACTGCCGTGACGGAAGATTCCTTCTCTCTTGTGACGGATGTAGTGATTGTTATGGATGTACAAATCTCACCAATGCTCAATTCTCTCTCTATAATGTTTCATATTCCAAGGAGGACTATCTTAAAAAACTACAGGAATTATCTATCCTTACTCTTTCAGAAGAAAAGAAACAGTTCAAAACATTTTATGAAAAAATATATACAAAAAAACCGCTTCCAAATATAGGATCTGAAAATATAATAGAGAGTGAAAATGTCTTCGATAGTGAAAATGTGAGCTATAGTCGGCATATTCGATGAGCTCAAAATATACGGTATTGCCAAAAGATGCAAATCCCAACAGTAGCTTTAGCGATGGATTATACTTGATTTTGAAATATGGTTGAAAGAGTATACTATTGTCAACAAGTTTGAACTCATGCTGCAAATATATACTTTTCAACTGGTGTTTTTGGCGAAGTATCCAATATTTTTTATTCTGCATTTTGTCGTGATGGTTTCCATGACTGTTTTGGGTGTGTATGACTCTCGAGTGCATCATATTGCATTCTCAACAAACAGTATACTAAGGAGGAGTATGAAGGGCTTGTTCCGAAAATCATTACACATATGCAGAAACTCTGAGAATGGTGAGAATTCTTCCCTGCAATATTGAGTCCTTATGGATATGATCACAGTGTGTGTCAGATGCTGAGTCCACTCACTGAAACTGAGGCTCGAAGCCAAGTATTCAGCTGGTCATGATATGAGCCTCCATTTCCAATGGTAGAAAAAACTATAAAAGCTTCTCTATTACCAGAAGATATTACCAATATTCCAGACGATATTCTCAACTGGGCTATAGAATGTGAAGTAACCAAGAAACCATTTCGGATTGTAAAACCAGAGCTCGAATTCTATCGCAAACATAATCTTCCTATTCCACGAAGGCATCCAAATCAGAGATATATTGATAGACTTGCATGGTATGTAAATTATTAATCTTCCATAATGTATCCCATTCCTCCAAGTGAACATCTCATCGAAACCAAAATTTGCCGTCACTGTGGTGAATCTTTCGCGATCACAGACAAAGATGTGGAATTCT
>JAVHOR010000141.1:0-6429 GCA_036170175.1 Patescibacteria group bacterium
ATCAGCAGCACTGTGCACGATAGCATTCAGATAATCATTCTTTTGTATCTTGCTCCAATCGACACATTTTTTGAGGCGTTTTTTTAGGATGAGATCGAGCCAGATCCTCGTACTTCGTCCGTTCCCTTCCATAAATGGATGTGCAACATTCATCTCGATATACTTATCCACGATTTCATCGAAAACATTTTCGGGCATTTGTTCTATTGTTTTGAGTGTTGTGTCCAAATATTGTACCATAGCAAACTGAAATCATCACTTTGAGATATTTTTTCTTCGTATCTGCCCTGCAAAATCATAGAGTCCTCCAAATAAATAGGCATGAATCTGCTGCAATCCTTTGGTGGTGCCGGCATCAATACTCTCAATAAGTGAACTCTCAAAGAGAGCATATGCCTTCAGCTTACTTTGCCCATCGATACTATTGTCACTATACGTAAACCAATCGAGGAATTTCATGGATTTTTTGCTTGGGATCATTTTTATCACTTCGATAATATCATCTTGTGAAAAACAATCGGTCGCATATTTCTTTCCATCTGCAGATACGAGTTTCAGTTGACTACATTTCGTAGTCAACTGACTTTCTTCTTTTTTGAGCCTTGTTTTCATGACGCTCCAATACTTTCTTGGGTTAATACTTCATGTCAAGATGGTAATAACATCCACGACAGAATACCACCATTTGCTCTGTGTATCATCCCAGATGGCACGCACTTCACGATTAT
Organism: Patescibacteria group bacterium; assembly: GCA_036170175.1. GTDB lineage: Bacteria > Patescibacteriota > Gracilibacteria > BD1-5 > UBA2023 > JAGOMW01. Next base: position 729 of record JAVHOR010000141.1, read on the forward strand.
CGAAAAAACGAATAGAGATCTTGTCCATAAATTATGAATTACCAATTAAAAATTGAATCAAAAGTAAGAAAACCCTTTCTTCTCAATCTTCTCAAGTACAAAGAGAAGGTAATTCTCTCTATTTACCACTTATTTACCCCATGTCCTTAGCTTTCAATATACCTTGAATCTTCTCTTCTAGCAGAGGAAGATTATGCACAATCGTATCCCATACAATTCCAATATCGATACCAAGATATTCATGAGCGATAAAGTTTCTAAATCATATGATTTCAGCATATGGAAGGGAATCTTCCTTTGGAAAATTGGTTTTTAGTTTATTGGTTGTCTCTCATAGATGTTGGAATTGCATCAGACACGCATCTATTGTCTTGCCGTCTCAAGAAAATACCTCAAAATCCATCCCAAGAGTATACTGCTTGATTGTATTGATCGTCTCAAGTATAATCTCAAAGTATGTGTATATATCTTTCTGTGACATGATCTCTAGATAATAAGGATTCTATCTCGCTTGAGACTCTCACGAAATCTTGGATGAATTGCTGATTCTGAAACAAGATCTACTTCTCGACCGAGTTTTTCCTCAAGTGAAGATTTTATATCTCCTATATTGAAAAGTGAAAAAGTAACTCACTTCGGTTTCTCAAAAACGAGATCAATATCAGAAGATGATGTACTCTCTCAGCGTGCAAAAGAACCAGTGAGATACACTCGCTGTACATGATTGCGTCTGAATATATTTCGTATCTCTGTTGTTTTTAGGGTGTCGATGATATTATTTTCCATGATAGATATTAGACTAATTGCCAGTATATCTGACTCTCGTAAAAATCAAACTTAATTTTTACAGGGAATTTTGCTCTGATGGGAATAAGATGTCTCGAACTCTCCATTATTTACTATTTCCCTCTCAATCTTCTCAAGTACAAAGAGAAGAGAATTCTCTCTATTTACTACTTCAAAGCTAATCATTCTCGATGTCACGACTTCTTACAGGTTGATCATTGAATCTTTCTCAATCTTCAGCTTATTTCAAGTATCCTTATATCCCATAGAGCTTCAATAATTGCTTATCAAAAGTGAGTAATTCTGCAGAATATTTTCGAGAAATAAGTAAGAGTGATATATCCGTAAATGACATCTTTTCTTCAAATCACAAATAGAAATCTATCTCATCTAAGACATCATTATTCACAAGTTCAATATTCTCCGTTTCAGAGAGGAATCTTAAGAAATCATTTGCCTTTTGTTTTCAAAAACGATACGAAAATATAGAACATACTTCTTGGACTACACAGTATGGAACAATTATTCTAGAATATCTCACTTTCCGAAGTACTTCCAAAGATACTTCATGCAAAGAATCATCCTCATAGAATGCTCCAATAAATATATTACTATCTAATATATATGTTTTATTGCTTTGCATAAAGAATCTCATCAATATGGGTAGATAAAGGTTCTTTTGTTCCTTGACCTTTTATTATAAATTTTCATAAGCTCTCAAATAAATCTCCTTTTCTTCTTTTGTAACTCATATTGATCTTCGCTATACTTATAATATAAGGCCGTATGTTTTCTTTTTGTAGCAATGGAGTCATATTTTGATAATAATTACTGATTGCTAGTATAATATTTCTCTGAAAAAAGCAAGAATAAAAGGGTAAAAGGGTAAAATACACTCTTCCCTCTCAATCTTCTCAAGTACAAAGAGAAGAGAATTCTCTCTATTTACTACTTCAAAGCTCCTTTCTGGATCAGTATCTTTGTATATTCTTCATTCGTGCTCCATATAGGATTAGTATTTTCTAGTTCTTGAAGCTTTTTCTTTCTCAAGGAATATCCATTACTCTGTCTGATAAGCCCAAGATATGAATGTATCTGCGATTGATATCTCTCTCGTTGTATTCATCAATCATCTAAGTTCTGTGTAATATTCTTCATTTCATGGATTCTTGTACAAAAATTCGTCTTTGTTCTTTTCCCTATATATTCCACTTCTGGAGTTATATAGACTCAGAGAAGTTCAAATCCATCAGAAATATTTCCAATAAATGTTTTCTTGTCATTCAGAATAAGTCCAAGATTATGAGAGAGAAACAATCGAACATACTCATAAATCTCTCAGAGAGAACTACGATCATTACTCAAAAAGATCATATCATCAACATACCGTCCATAGTATCGTATTCTACGAGAATGCTTCAGTGAATGATCAAGTGAGTTGAGATAAAAGTTTCCAAATATCTGACTTGTCAGGTTCCCGATTGGAAGTCATCTTCAAGGAGAAATTCCAAAAAGAGATTTATATTTTGGGAGAAAATCCCAATCTTCCTTCTTTCACTTGATACTACAGTCTCTCGTAGGATCATTCTCGATGATCTTCTGGCACAATGAGATTATAAGATCAATATCATCACCCTTATATGCCCTCTCTAAGTATGTACGAAGTTCTGTAAAGAGATGTTTTCTATCAATATTCATAAAGAATCATGCAATATCAAGCTTCATAATATAGGTCTCTTGGGAGAAGTTTTTACTACATTGCCACATGAATCGCTTTATACGATCAATACCAAATCTTGTCCCCCTTCATACTCGACAACTATAGCTATCATAGATAAATGTTTTTTCAAAATAAGGATTGATTTTATTGTAAATAAGATGATGCACAATCCTATCTCGGAAATCAGCTGCAAATACTTCACGAATAGAGGGGGAAAATACGATGAATGCTATCGATCTTCCTATATGATAGCGACCTGTAATAATATCTTCATAAAGCTGTATCAATCGCGCTTCATAATCAAGCTCAAAAACAAGGGCATTGTTAGTCCTTGATTTATTCCTACGGCAATCATAATATGCCTGAAATACATCTTCGAGAGTGATCATCGGTATGAGTGTGTTTATCGATTTGCGAATACAACGGACAGAGTTGGCGTTGTTCTTGTTGTTGTTGTTCTGAGTGCCATTGGTGAAGTTCTGATACCAGGCGTTGTTGTTGTTGTACTCGGTACTCGACCAGTAGGAGGTCGCGAAGCCAAGCATACATACAAAAGTCTTTACAGCTCGATATATGGAATCACATTCGAGTGGATTTCTCCCTATATGAATTACTTCTACTGAAGTGATTCATGCTTTTGTCCAAATATCATAAACAATATTTCTGCACGCTCTCACTTCCCATAAAAAGTAAGATTCCGGCAAACTCTATCCCGATAACCACTCACGAAATATATTCAGATTATTTCAATTGTCTCTCTAGAAATAAGAAAACAATTAAAAATTAATGGATCTTATCATTGCATTTCTCTCGATATTATAAGGAACAAGGCAATCTAGCCACTTGTAATGACAGAGCAATCATTTGTACTCGATTTCTTCCATCCATTTACCTGTCTTGCAATATTCCCAATACTCTCAAATACTTCTGCATATTTCTTCACAGATATAAGCTTCATATCACGACAGAGACGAAGCTCTAATTTCAATACTTCAATATCATCGAGAAATTGTTCCAGATATGGTCGCTTATCTCTATGTTTATTGGCGCGATAAATATTTCGGACAAGTGAGATGGCTTCATGTTTCATATCTTGACCGAGACTATATTTGTATTCTCGATCAAAGTCACAGGTGATGGAAAATATCCGAATCACAAACTGATATGTCTCCTTGTAGAGAGGGAGGTCATAATAAAGTGCCATAGAATGAGAAGTCAGAAAAAAATGAAACCAAATAAATCAAATAGATAAATAATCCAATAGTCATTGTCCTAGATCTTGCGAATACAACGGACAGAGTTGGCGAGGTTCTTGCTGTTGCTGCTCTGAGTGCCATTGGTGAAGATCTGATACCAGGCGTAGTTGATGTTGTACTCGGTACTCGACCAGTAGGGGATAGAACCAAAGCCATATATACTGACTCTATTTAAAAAGAGGATATTGAGTTCATCCATTGCTGGGAGATACCAGTCACTGTATCCGGCATAGACCATATCAGCACAATACTTCGCGGCATAGTAGGGACTTCCTGCATCGACACTGGCTGCAAGGATCGCAGTATTGCTCGCACCATCCACAAGTGAATTAGCTGAAGTGGTCGTCCAATTCGTAGTACCATTGTTCCATGTCTTGGTAAGAGTATCTGTTCCATAATTGTTGCATGTCGGAGTCGGGCTATCGGTACATCCTGGAGGTGTGGCGATGAGAAAATATCCTCGGAATGTTCATGCGAGAATTCCTCAGCCACATGGTCAACCGATGATAGAACATCATCATGCTGCACTTACTTGCGCATCGACATAGGCCTTGGTCGCTGCATCAGTAGCTGCTGTAGGAGTAGGAACTGTGACATGTCTGCCTGCTCATGCAAGAACAATATCTCATACATCTGGCTGGATCTTCAGGACATTACAACATCATCATGCATAGGCAACTCGACCAGCCCATTGATTATCTATATATGTCTGGATTGTCTCAGTATTATCAGCATCTTGATATATGACAGTGCCATCGACATTATTCAAAGGATTTGATATATCCAATTCTCCACGTGGAGTTGTGGTACCAATACCGACATTAGTTGAGAAATAAGAAGCAGTAGGTAAGATAGAAAATTGGTTGGTCCATGTTGGGGTAGTTCATGGAACTCCGATAGCAGAAGCATACATATTGATACTTCCATCACTTGCATCGCTAGTCATATTTATAACTGCTGCACCTCCATTGGCATCGACTGCTCATTTTACATATTTTACCGCAGTACCATCAAAATAATTTCATGCTCGAATATTGAGATTTCCTGCTCCATCATTCCAGCTAATTCTTTTTTGTCCTGCATCATCAAGTACGATAGCTCATCCGATAGCATTGAGTTTGAGTGCTCCGACAGTCGTAGATTGGGATGTTCCATCTGTAAATGTTCCATTCGTTCACTTGATTTCACCTGCAACGTCGAGTTTTGCTCATGGAGTTGGGGTTCAGATACCGACGTTTCCATTATTCAAAATACGCATTCTCTCTGTACCACTTGCTCAATAATTATCATTTGTGGTAAATGCGAGTCATCCACCTAGGGAAGTATTGTAGTATGAGGATATTTTGGATACTGTTCGAGCTGAGGCATCCTGAAATACAAGATCAGAATATCAGAATGCTGGTGAAGCACCATCTGTAGTTCATTGTATTGCAAGTCATCCATTTGCTCCACCTGGGCCTGTACCTGCTGATTGGACTTGGAGTTTATTGACAGGAGATAGATTTCAGATACCGACGTTTCCATTATTCAAGAGTGTCATCATAGTGGTACCATCATAATTGCGTATACCGCTATGAGGATTTGTACCATTTGCACTATAGCCAATATCCAAGAATGTACTATTCATTCCGCTTGTTCCTATAGACCAATGTTTGGATGCGCCAGATGTACCAGCATCATATGATCCTAGCATCAGAGTAGCACCATGACTTCCATTTCATGTATTTCCAGCCATCAGAGAGACTTGAGGATAGTTACCAGAAATACCGATACCAGGACGATCATTGCCATCATTGAGAAAACTCGCAGCAAAAGAACCTGCAATTTGTAGTTTTGGATATGGGGTTGTTGTTCAGATACCGACATTTCCTGCCGAATCTATTAACATTCTAGGGGCAGCTGCAATATAATCATAAAACCACATATTGCGAGTTCCATT
>JAVHOR010000142.1:0-6364 GCA_036170175.1 Patescibacteria group bacterium
TTTGGTTCGAGAAAAATGGGGAAATCAAGGAAGAAGAATATCTCGGAATCATCCTTAGCTTGTGGTAAGATAATAAAATGATTCATTCTTATTTACTGATTTGAGCATCTTGCTTATCTGACCACAAAAAGCTCATGCCTGCTTATCGGTAATATATGCCTTAGCGAACTGTTTGCATTGGATATTGAGGATTTTACCATTTCTTCGAGCCTCCACATCAATTCACTTGTGATATTTTCCAAAAGTTGAAACACTATATCCCTCTTTCTCGAGAAGATATGCAACAAGATATTCAAAATCCTTATCTGTAAGATCATAAGTAATCTTGAGAAGGAAAAATATCTGTAACTCTGTAAAGCCTGATTTCCAATTCAATAATTTATATCTTTTTTGTTTATTTTTTTCAAGAATTTCTAAGATATCAGAAAATGGAATTTGTAGTTGTTGCATATTTGCATGTTAATAAATATATTTAATAATAACATATTTACTTTATAAATGCAAAAATTCCCACTTCTTTCGAAAGTGGGAATTCTTTTTGAAATATTTCTATTTCTCTTCTACCTCCGCCTCCACTGATCCATCATCATTTTTCTTCTCTCCTGCTTCTTCTGGCTTCGCATCTCCAGCGTGAGCATAGATTGCTTGTCCGATCTTCATCATTACATCAGAGAGAGATTTCGTAGCTCATTCGAGAGCATCTTTGTCAGCATCAGCATTGGCGAGAACTTTTTTGAGTTCTTCGAGTTTTACTTTTGCATCTTCTCCATCAGCCTCTTCATATTTTCCTTTACTTTCTTCGAGTGTTTTTTCGGACTGATAGACGAGAGAATCTGCATGGTTACGAGCTTCGATTGCTTCTTTTTTCTTCTTATCGACTTCACGATTGGCTTCAGCTTCTTTGATAAGCTTCTCGACCTCAGTATCACTCATTCCGGTCGATCCTTGGACAGTGATTTTCTGCTCTTTACCAGTTCCCTTGTCCTTGGCTGTCACATGGAGAACTCCTGAAGCATCGATGTCGAGTGTGACTTCGATCTGAGGAATACCTCGTGGAGCACCAGCAATTCCTGAGAGGATAAATCGTCCGAGTGACTTGTTGTCGTTTGCCATCTCACGCTCACCTTGGAGAATATGAATCTCTACACTATCTTGATTGTCCGCAGCAGTCGAATAGACCTGAGACTTGGAACTTGGAATCGTCGTATTGCGTTCGATCATGCGAGTCATCACACCACCAAGTGTCTCGATACCAAGAGAAAGTGGAGTGACATCGAGAAGGAGAACATCCTTCACATCACCCTGGATAATACCAGCCTGAATAGCTGCACCAAGTGCTACTGCTTCATCTGGATTGACTGTCTCATTTGGCTTTTTTGCGAAAAATTGTTCGACTTTATTCTTGATCATCGGAACACGAGTCGATCCTCCTACGAGAATGACTTCATGAATCTGATTGACCTGAAGCCCTGCATCCTTCATGACCTTACGACAAGGTTCGAGAGAACGCTCGACAAGATCTGTGATAAGCTCTTCGAATTTCGCGCGAGAGATTTTGACAAGAAGATTTGATGGAACTCCATCATTCATTGCGATAAAAGGTTCATTAATTTCTGTCTCTGTACTTGCTGAGAGTTCGATCTTTGCTTTTTCTGCGGCAGAACGGACACGCTGGACTGCCATAGCATCCTTGCGAAGGTCAATCCCTGTCTCTTTCTGGAATTCTGACATGACATATTCGAATATTCTCTGGTCGAAGTCATCACCTCCGAGATGTGTATCTCCATTGGTCGCGAGCACTTCGAATGTCCCTTCTGCACCGATCTCGAGGAGAGAAATATCGAATGTTCCTCCACCAAAATCATAGACAGCAATCTTTTGATCTTTTGTCTTATCTACACCATATGCGAGAGCTGCTGCTGTCGGCTCATTGACGATACGCTTTACATCAAGTCCTGCGATTTTTCCTGCAGTAATCGTTGCCTGTCGCTCAGAGTCATTGAAATATGCAGGAACGGTTATGACCGCTTCTGTGACCTTTTGTCCGAGAAATTTCTCAGCATCTTCCTTGAGTTTTTCGAGGACTTTCGCAGAAATCTCTTCTGGACGGACTCACTTCCCATTCCATTCGATAAGACATCCACCGTCTGGTCCTTTTGTGACTTTGAATGGAACGCTCTTGAGCTCTTCCGTGACTTCAGAGAACTTTCGTCCGATAAATCGTTTTGCCGAATAAATAGTATTAGCAGGATTTGTCACCGCCTGGCGACGAGCTGGCATACCGACGATCGTCTCACCTTTTTTGCTGGCGACAACTGATGGAGTCGTGCGTCCGCCTTCTGCATTCGGAATGACTTTTGCTTGCCCACCTTCCATGAAGGCGACACATGAATTGGTCGTTCCGAGGTCGATACCGATAATTTTTCACATATATATAAAAGTTAGAAAATATATTACTTTGTCATTCCGACGAAGGAGGAATCTGCTCTGGAAATACCAGAGACAAAAGCAGATCCTTCGCACCTCAGGATGACAAAAGAAATTTGAGGATGAAAGCATTCTATCAGAATTTTTTTTTCTGTCAAAACTTTTTTAGCACTTTTTATATGAGAGTGCTAATTATTGTCTTAGAAATAAAATGTTGAAAAAGGGAAATTATCAATAGAATACATTCTATGCGAAAATATAAAGGGTTGCGGGTTTCAGATAGATTTTCCCGAGAGGAAGAAATGGAAGACAAATCTCTCCATCATGGCAAGCTTGCACCATGGAGAAAAAAAAGAATAGCCTCGTATCGAATCGAGGAAATCATCGAAGAAATGACAGGAAATATATTACGCGATCCTAATCTTTCTCAATCATCATGATGAAATCCAAGCTATTATCCTCCAGTTCCAAGATGTACTCCGCCAATCCCACAAAACTCACGATCTACCAAAAAGAATGAATTCCTTATTCATAATCTCCATGTTGTACATGCAACAGTAGGAACTCAAGAATTTGATGAATGACTTGATACTTTGGTACGCATCGATCCAAGTATTCTATCATGAACTTGATTTCGTGGTGGAGATGTCGATATTATTACTGGATATTATCAAGGGATAGATTGCTCATATCCTCAAGTAAAAACTCAAGTAGGATATCGGGTGAGTCTCCTCCTTGATCAGAAAAACGATATTGTAGAACTTACAGGAATCTATGTATTAAAAACTCCTCGTACACTCAATGACCTTCTCCGATGTCTTGCAAATCTCGAAGTATCCAATACAGAAGATCTTATGGAAGCGAAAATTGCTCTCCATAACCTTTATTTTTCTATAACCTCCCAATAATATGCTCTCTCAATTGTTCGCAAAATCACCACTCACACTTCTCTATTTCTATCCAAAAGATAATACTCCTGGCTGTACCATGGAAGCGCAAGATTTTACAAGACTGAAGTGAGATTTCGCAAAGCATGGTATTCAGATAATCGGTGTATCACAAGATTCCCTAGCATCTCATGAGAAATTCACAAGCTCATGTAATCTTGGTATCGAGCTTATTTCTGATAGCGACGGAACAATTCATAATCAATTCAATGTGATCGGTGAAAAGAAGAATTATGGAAAGACATATATTGGTGTCATTCGATCCACATTTCTTCTCGATACTACATGAAAAATCCTCCATGAATGGAGGAATGTAAAAGCAACTGGACATGTAGAGAGAATCTACAAAGAAATCTTACAGTGAAGCATTATTTGATAATAGCATAATACTGTCATGATCATCTTTTCATGCCTGTGCTCAAGGCTGTGAATGCGGCTTGATCTAAGGTTCATGTCAATCCGGCAATACTTCCTGTATTAAAGTTTCATCCGTAAAGATTTTCCATTTTCGCAAAGAGAGCAAATTCATCAGGACTCGATACAAGAAGAGCACTTGATCCATATGCATATTTCCGATTTACACCACAGCCGTTATCGTTCGTCGTGCTTGGATCGAGCGGAATAATTCCATACTTCGAAAGAACAGCTGAATTGACACATCCAGCAGCATGATCTGGATAATCTTCCTTATCAAGATAATAGTTATTAATCATTTTTCCAAGTGAATTCACATGGGCAAGTCTCCCAGTATCACGACCTCTTTTTTGATATGCCGTGAGATTTGGCATGAGCGCAGCTATGAGTATCCCAAGAGCGGTAATCGCAAGAATAATCTCCATAAGTGTGAAACCCCGCTTTGATAAAATACGCATAAGAATAAAAACTAAATTTTAGTGATTATATAAATAAATATCCCTTGGTCAAAAGAATTTTTTTGTAGAATACAAACTCTCGATATACTGATAAACTCTATTCTTCTTTTTATGGCTTCTTTCCATCTTCATTCACCATACTCTCCTGCTGGTGACCAACCAAAAGCTATACAAGAATTGCTAGATGGACTTAAAAATGGTGCTTCACAAGAAACACTTCTCTGAGTCACAGGATCTGGAAAAACATTCACTATGGCGAATATCATAGAAACTCTTCAAAGACCTGCTCTTATTCTTGCTCATAATAAAACCCTCGCGGCACAACTTGCTCAAGAATTCAAAGAATTTTTTCCCGAAAATGCAGTGCATTATTTTGTCTCATACTATGACTATTATCAGCCAGAAGCCTATGTCGTAAAAACATGATCCTATATAGAAAAAGAGGCAACGATCAATGAAGAAATCGACCGACTTCGTCATGCAGCAACGGAATCACTCCTCACCAGAAAAGATGTCATCATCGTCGCATCTGTCTCATGTATCTATGGTATCGGTGAAGTCAGTGAGTATGAGAAACAGTGCCTCAAATTCCGTGTATGAGAAAACTATACGATCGAAGCAATTATCTCGAGTCTCGTCAATCTCCAATTTCGCAGATCAACCGCTGACTTCAAAGGTGGAATGTTTCATGTACTCGGCGATATGCTCGAAATATGGCCAAGCTCAAGTGAAGAAATACTTCGGCTTGAATTTTTCGGGGATACCCTGGAGCGTATCACAAAAACAGAACATCTCACCCACAGAGTCACCGAAGAAAAAAAAGAGGTCGTCGTCTTCCCCGCAAAGCATTTTGTCACAAGCAAATCTATGGTCGATGCGATCATGCCAAAAGTAAAACAAGAACTCGAGAATCAGATCGCTTACTTCCAGAGCATGGGAAAGCTCGTCGAAGCAGAACGAATCAAAATGCGCGTCGAATACGATATGGAAATGCTCGCAGAAGTCGGATATGTCAATGGAATAGAAAATTACTCTATGTATCTATCAGGTCGGATTCCCTGACTTCCACCTTCGACGCTTATTGATTTTTTCCCAGAGAATCATCTCACTTTTATCGATGAATCTCATATTACCATTCCGCAAATTCGGGGAATGTACGCTGGAGATCGTGCAAGAAAAGAAAATCTTGTCGGATATGGATTTCGTCTCCCTTCCGCGCTCGAAAATAGACCACTCAGGTTCGAAGAATTCGAAAAGAAACTCACTGATACGATCTATGTGTCTGCGACTCCTGGACCATATGAATATGAGCATAGCACCGTGATCGCTGAGCAAGTTATCCGTCCTACTGGTCTTCTCGATCCACATATTAGCGTCGAGGATATGGAATATATGGTCGACTCCCTGATGCGACATATCGCTCTAGCCCGCTCTCGTGGCGAACGAGCAATTATCACCACTATTACCAAGAAATCTAGTGAAGATCTCGCTCGATATCTCGCAGAAAATGGACTCAAAGTCCGCTATCTCCACTCAGAGATCGAGACACTTGAGCGACTCGAAATCCTCAGAGATTATCGTATGGGAGTGATCGATGTCATCGTGGGAGTCAATCTCATGCGAGAATGACTCGATCTTCCTGAGACTTCATTTATCGGGATTCTCGATGCTGAGAAAATCGGATTTCTCCGATCAAAAACTTCCCTTCTCCAGATCATCGGACGTGCTTCCCGAAATGTAAATGGCTATGTCGTCATGTATTCTCATGGGAAGAAAGAATCTATCGCCATGACTGATGCTATCGCAGAGACCAATCGGAGACGAAAAGTACAGGAGGACTACAATATCAAACATGGTATCACTCCAAAAACAATCATCTCTAGTATCAAGGAAATCGGTATTCCTTCGAAAAGAAAAGATGCCTTTGATGGTGGACATATCGCGAATGTAGAGGTCTACATCAAGCGTCTTGAGCTCGAAATGGATGTCGCTGCTGCGAATCTCGACTATGAACGTGCAGCAGAGATACGAGATGAGCTCATGAGTGCGAGAAAGAAGAGATAGTTCTGATAAAGCAAAAACCTCCAGAAATTTCTGGAGGTTTTTGCTTTATCAGAA
>JAVHOR010000143.1:0-1415 GCA_036170175.1 Patescibacteria group bacterium
TGAAATCCTGAAGAGTTCCCTTATGCTGCAAGTGTGGTGAAAGCGATCGGTGGTCCAGGTGGATTCGAGAAAGACTGGAAATTCGAAGGATTCGAAAATGCCTATGAAAAATGAAAGAAACAAACTACGATGGTCAATGCTCAAGGTCGTCTCAATAAAGCTGTAGGATATCTCGCAACCCATGAGATATATAAAGGTATAGGTGGTATGGAGCAAGTCGCAGCGAAAATGAAGACACCAGAACTTCAAGCATTCCCATTCGTATGGGCAGTATGAGGATATACGAAATATGCATCTCCTACAGCATTGCAAAAACTAAAATGATATGCAGATAATGGAATTTCATTCCATGCATATGCCTTCCTCCGTAAAGAAGAAGACAATATGTTGTATCGAGATACGGTAAAATTAGCACTCAAGGAACTTCAGAAACAAGGAAAAATGGAACAATCAGATATTGATACTTTTGATTCAATCTGTAAACGAATGGATAAAGGTCCTGAAACTGCTGATATTACCAAGAAAAAGTATAAGGATGAAAATCCTCCTGTAGCAATGATGAAATTCTGGCAAACTCACCAACACAAGGGACTTCATGATATGCTTCAAAATAAAGATGGATGGCTCACAGTCACAGCAAAAACAGATATTACAGCAAGAAAATATCGTGATAAATTTATTCAGGCTCATCAGATGCAACTCAATGATCCGAAGATTCCAAGTGGTAACGACTTCGGTCCTGACTGGTATAATGAGCATGGATATCAGAATATCATCATGCAGGACAAGAATGGACTCAAGTCTATGGAACGAATGCTCAATAAAATTCAATTCAAATGACCAAATCGAGGATGAAGACCAATGGACAAAGAACATGAAGCAAAGATATGGACTTATATCATAGAATATATGAATAAATGACTTCGTAATAGTGCTTCATTTTGAAATGAAGAAATCCAAAGAGACCAATTTCTCCTTCATCGTGATGAACTTATCGAGTATTTTGCTGGGCAACTCAATGCAAGCGAAGTAAAAGACAAATGAGATATTGAACGACTCGTCACTGCGAAAGAATATAAATACTTTCAAGACCTTGCAAGTCTCGGTATCGACCCTCGTGCTATATTCAATCCAAAACTTGCGAAAGATAATGCAAAAACAGATTATCAAACATGGAAAAATGGAGGAACTCAGACAAAGTGAGTAAAAATTGATGATGTAATTGGTGATGTCATAAAGCGTGCAAGTGGAGCACAGATACAACATCGTTCTTCAAGACCATTAGAAAATGAGCACTATAAAGATAATGATGATGATGATGCGAGGACAACATGACATTCGGAAGGAATTCCTTCTGAAGATAGCGACTAGATCTCCACTCCCTTTACATGCCACAGACGGTGCCCTATGGTACC
>JAVHOR010000144.1:0-6306 GCA_036170175.1 Patescibacteria group bacterium
GATAGATTCGATATATTCGAGACTGGCAAGAAGTGATGCAGCTCAGGCAATATGAGGGGTTCCTGGTTCATAGCGATAAGGAAGTCATGCGGGCTCATATCATGATTCTGATACGGAATTGATTGCGCCACCTCAGCAAAGTGCAGGCTTCATTATCTGTAAAAGTTGTTTTTTCCCATAGAGTATACCGATACCAGTGTCTGACATCACCTTGTGTCAGGTAGCGATGAGGAAATCAATATTCTCTCATACAACATCAATAGCAAAATGAGGAAAAGACTGACTTCCATCAATGACGAGAAGTGGCTTATCAGAAAGACTTTTCATTATATTGCGAAGATTCGCAAAATCAAGGATTGCTCATGTGACATTCGATGCTGCAGTGAGAGAGACAAGCTTAGCTCATGATATTTTCTCTCAGAGATCATTCATATCGATCCGACCATCAGAAGTGATACCCACCCATTCTATTTCTATACCGTATTCCTCAGCAATTATTTGCCAGGGAACAATATTTGCATGATGCTCAAGAAGTGAGAGGAGAATTGTATCTCATTTTTCCAGAAGTCCTGACTTTACCAGTGAGCGAGCAAGAAGATTGAAAGCATAGGTAGCATTGTACGTATATATGATCTCGTGACGAGAAGTAGCTCCAAGAAATTCGCGAACTTTCTCTTTTGAGGATTCGAAAAGAGTTTCTGCCTTTTCAGAGAGATCATAGGATCCACGATGAATATTTGCATATGAGTTCGTAAAAATATCTGCCATGCTTTCGATAACTTTCTTTGGTTTTTGTGCTGTCGAAGCAGAATCAAGATATATAGTATCAGGATGAGTAGAAAAAATCGGAAAATCAGATCGAAACATAGAATGAGAATTAAATAATATTACCACCAAACCGCTCCAGTCGATGAAGATGTCTGAATATTTCCAATACGAGCAAGATAGGAATTTGCTTCACTTGTGATATCTGGCCAACCCTCAATCTTTATAAGAGAGGAAAAAACTTCACGAGCTCCAGGAATATCGCCTTTCTCTAAGAGAAGAATTCATTTTTCGAGAAGATAGTTTGGATTTTCTACCATATCTTTTTCTGAAGTATTTTGTATAAGCATGTAGGCATTATCAATATCTCCAAGTGTACGAAGAGTAGTTATATAGAGGGGAGTAAGTATACTGGATTTCTTATATTTCTCCATCCCATTTCGAGCCCATGATTCTGCACGAGTATCCTCTCATTCATTCAGTGCTGCCGATATAGCTATAGCATAATCATCTTCTGTGACATCAGACTCTTGAAGAAGATAGTTGAGAACTTTCATCATACCGACCGTATCACCAAGAAGAGAATAATTATATGCCAGTTGTCGTTCGAGATTCGATTTTTCTTTGTATCAGCTCAAGATAGCATTATTGAGATAAAGATTCGATGATACATAATTTCCGAGAGAAAAATGAATATTTCCCATATGAATGATTGATTCAATATCTTTTGGATTTTTTTCCAAATATTGGAGGAGGTATTTCTTTGCTTCTTCATATTTTCCTAGTTCAAAAAGAGAAAAACCAAGAAGCTTTGTCACCTCTATATAGTCTGGTCGTTCGATAAGGATTTCTCGTGCTATCTTTTCCGATGCTCGATACATTTTCTGTTCATAGAATTTCACTGCGACAAGGAAGTTTCTATATTGAAAGTCACTTGTGATCTTTTCTGAATTCATGACTTGAGCGCGAAGGTCCGCCAATCGTTCATCACTTCCACTTGAGGATACTATTGATACAATACAATTGTGTATACCACTATAACATGTATCAATTGTACGATAATAGTCGAGTTATCCAGTACTCATAGGAATTCGAGAAAGTTCTCCAATACGATCAAAAAGTGATTCATCAAAAAAGAGTGATTGGAAGAGCTCATCTTGTCCTGATTGCGGGAGTTCTCATATGGGAATTCCTATATATTTCTCGTATGCACGAGTCCAATTCTTGAGAAGAAAATAGACATGAGCAATTTTTTTGCGAACTACTTGATCATTCGGGAGCTTTTCTTCCACAGCAAGGTAATATGTGAGCGCTTCTTCTGGAGCATTCCGAAGAGAATAAAAATCTCATTTTCGAATCCCACTCATATAAGACTTTCGTTTTTTCGCAAGGACAATACGCTCATCGGGATCAAGAGAAGCCCGATACACACCAGAGGCAGTCACTCCTGACTCTATGTGTGAATCAGGAGATGGTGATGATGTACACCCAGCAAGTATGAAGAGTCAGAGAATGAATCAGAAACGTATATTCATGCACTTCACTATACAGAAAAATAATGAAAGTGGAAAGGAATTATCGAACAAAACATTGTCAATGAATACCTTTCATGTATACTCTGCACTCTTCTTATTCTTCTTCATTGTATATGTTCTCCCTCTCTGACTATACATATTCACTTCCAGAAAATTTCATTGCACAAGAGGCAATCAATCCCCATCACAATGCTCGAATGATGGTGATCGACCGAGAGAGTGGTGAGCTTGAAAATGAATCTACATTTTGGGATATTGATACATTTCTCTCTCAAGATCGTATACTTTTTTTCAATAATTCTCGTGTAATTCCTGCGCGCATTCGTCTTAGATGAGTTCCATTCGAGGAAGAAAATGGAAAGAGATGAATCCTGAGTGATGGCGAGATTCTCTTCTGTAAAAAGGATTCTGATACAACTTTCGAAGCACTCGTGAGGCCCGGAAAGAAATTCAGGAAATGAACCAAATTCTTCTTTTCTGAAGGAATTCTCTCTGTACGAGAAATTACAGAAGACGGTAGAATCATGGAAAGTGCATGATGTGACATTATCCATATTATGGAAAAATACGGAGAACTTCCACTTCCTCCTTATATTGCGTATTCAAAAGATAAAGAAAAAGATTACCAGACAGCTTTTGCAAAAAAAAATGGTTCGGTCGCAGCCCCGACAGCATCACTTCATTTTACTCGTGAGCTTCTTGAAAAAATCCCAAATGAAAAACAGTATATCACGCTTCATGTGGGGCTTGGCACATTCAAGGGAATTGATACTCCTGATATTCGTGAATATCATATACATGCAGAAACTATCGAAATAGAAAAAAGCATATTCGAAACTATCGCTAGAATAAAAAATGAGCAAAAGAAAATAGTTGCTGTCGGAACAACTGTCTGTCGAACACTTGAATCACTTCCATTTCTTTGGAAAAAGCTTGGACGAGAAATACAAGGAACATATTCTTCTTCTGTGCAGAATTTCTGGAATGGATTTCCATACTTAGACTGAATTGCTTGAGGTTCCTCAATTTCTTGAAAGAACCCAATTTCAGAAATTCGTTTAACTGAGAATAGCATCTTTTTTGAGACGCAGATTTATTTCTATCCTGGAATAGAATTTCTTCTTATTGACGATCTTGTGACCAATTTTCACTTGAGTGAGTCGTCGCTTCTTGTTCTTGTTAGTGCTTTCATAGGAAGAGAAAAGACCATGAGTATTTATCAGAAAGCAATTGCAAAAAGATATCGATTCTTCAGTTTTTGAGATGGAATGTATATTCGAAGTAGAAAATAAAGAAAATTTTGACAAAAAATCACACTTCCCTATACTTCCCCCACCACACATTCGGAGGGATGGCAGAGTGGTTGATTGCAGCAGTCTTGAAAACTGCCGTGCCGCAAGGTACCCAGAGTTCGAATCTCTGTCCCTCCGCCATTTGATATAAAAAATCTCATTTTGTAAGAATGAGATTTTTCTTTTCTGGAGAAAAAATTTAAACAATTACCTTTCTAGAATCAGTACGGGGAGGGGCAGGGATAAAACAGAGGAAATATTTTTTGACATCGATATATTTTTATATATTATTATAACAATATATCCATTTAGATTATGAACAATTCAGATGACATTCCTCCTTCTTCCGATCGACCAGATAATAGCTTTCTCGATACGAGAGAAATAGTACAAATTATACATAATTTCGATAAAGCTCTAGGATGACGAGAAGGGAGTATAGAGAATATTTGCAGCTTTGTTTGATGAGGTCAGACAGACAGAGTTATACAAAATACGAAATCTGCTACAGTCGCACTTATTATGATGCATAGAGAATTATTAGAATTAAGGAATCATGAATTTCAGCTGAATTCAGAAGCTCAAAGGTTGAGAGAAGAATCTGATATATTTAATAAATATGAATGCGTGCTTGAGGTCGATCTGAATGGAGATATATTTTTTGTGAATGATTTTGTGCTAGAGAAAACCTGATATTCTCGTGAGGAATTGATAGGAGAGAAGAAAACGAATATGAGGATTATGTCATCAAAAATACACTCGAAAGCGTTTTGGAGGACTTTCTGGATGACAATTCTTGATGGGAGAGTATGGGCAGGAGATGTATGCAATAGGAAAAAAGACGGATCATATTATTGGCTTTGGACTCTCGTCATTCCAATAAAGGATGAATATGGTATTGTCAAGAGCTTTAAGGTAATCAGGCAGGATGTCTCAGAATGATATGCACTAAAAGAAAAACTTAGAAACACTCGCGAGAGGAGAATTGATCCTCTTACAAGTCTTCCAAATCGTACGAAATGTTTCGAGGATTTTACAGATGATAAGAGTCGGTCAGCTATAATAATCCATGTAAATAGAATGTATGATATAAATAATGCTTATGGGAAGACGGCAGGAGATAAAATCATACAAAGAATCGGAAAAATGCTCGAAGAATATTCCATTAACTATAGCGATAAATATCATGTATGTGTATATAAATTTGATGGGACAGATTTTTGTCTTATCTACAAGAATCCTGTAGATGAATCTCATATTCGCGAACAAGTCTCACTCATTCAGAATCTAACTGTTCGGGTGGATCAAGATGATATCTTTCATAGATGAGATAGAGATCCTGAGAATTCTCCTGCGAGTGTGCGTATCCCTGTTTCTTTCTCAGTCTGAGCTACTTTGAATATAAGTAATATAGACATTCTCCTAAATAATGCATATTCAGCACTCAAGATAGCCCGAGAAACACAGCAAAATTATATGCTTTTTGGAGAGAAAGATTATGATCAAAATAAATCCAAAATTTACTTTGATATGCTGACCCTTTCACGAGAGGCACTAAAATGACGAGACATTCTCAGAATATACATTCAAGAAATTATAAAGAACACTAGCTGAAGAGATGGAGAAGGATTGGGTCCAAGGAAGTTCGAGGCACTTATACGTATGAAAGACCCAATCACCTGAAAGATCCATTCTCCAGAAGATTTCCTCTCTATTATTGAATCGGATGGGAAAAATCAAGAGCTTACATCGTATGTTATACGAGAGGTATGTGAATTTATGATGAACAATGATTTCCATATCTCTATCAATCTTACTGGAGATGATCTCTTATCAGTCAGAAGAGGTCATACAATCTATGAAGAAATTCGTAAGTATAATATCGATCCTCATCGTATTACTTTTGAGATTCTTGAGAGTATAGAACTTCTCGATGTCAATGCTTTATCGAATATAGCTATCTTACAAGGCTACGGATTTAGTATTTCTATAGATGATTATTGAATAGCATATAGTAGTATTGCCCGTATACCAAGTATCAAGCCGAACTATCTTAAAATAGATATAAGTATTACTCGATGAATAGATATAGATGATGATAAACGAGTCATGGTCAAGTCTATAATAGTCCTTGCTCATGGTCTTTGAATGAAAATTATTGCTGAGGGAGTTGAGACAAAGGAAGAACAACTTATTCTCAAAGTTCTTTGAGTAGATTATTCTCAGGGGTATTTTTTTAGTAGACCAGAAGATATAAGAGAAAAGACTTTTTAGAATCAAGACTTCTTTCCTAAATATTTTATAAAGATTACAATCTTCTCGACTTTATTATTTTTAGAGGAATTGAGTATTTTTGTTCACAAAAAGTGCTCTGTTCTTGAATACAGAGAAAAATAAACAAAGATCTCTAGAAACTTCATATTTCTTTTGATTGATTTTTCCATTGCTAGAATAGAGAAGAGAAGAAAATGCAAAAAAAGTGCAAAATAGTTTTGACTTCATGACTCTTTTCCATATAAATTGACCCGCGCCGTAATTGGCATGAACCTTAACATTCCATATACAAGAAGACGATCGTTTCTTTCATTAGAAACAAATTTATAATTTCCGTAAAACAAAAAAAGTCCTATTTCCTTCGGGATTTAGGCAGCTAACGTTTCAAAGAGTTTGATCATAGCTCAGGATGAACGCTAGCGGTGCGCCTAACACATGCA
>JAVHOR010000145.1:0-6197 GCA_036170175.1 Patescibacteria group bacterium
AATTGGCTAGCGCACGTGCTTTGGGAGCACGGGGTTGTGGGTTCGAGTCCCACGTTTCCGACCATTTGAATTTCCTAGATTTAGATTACAGAGGACAGATTATAGAAGTACCGTCTCTTCTCTATAATCCTGAGTCTGTAATCTATTTTCTTTTAGCGCCATCGTCTAACGGTTAGGACACGGGATTCTCATTCCCGTAATCGGAGTTCGATTCTCCGTGGCGTTACCATAATTAAAAAAATAAATATCCCCAAATAATGGGGAATTTTTATGGATGATTTATCCTATTTTCTCTTATATGCCTCTATCGACTCGCTCAGAACATATCATGGGAACAGAAATATCGATCACTATCCGAAGTGATCGAGATGTGAGTGGAGATATTGAAGCGGGACTCGAAATATTTCGTTCTTTTGAGAGAGAATTTTCTCGATTTCTTCCTGATTCGGCGCTCTCACTTCTCAATACATCCAAGTCCATAGTTCCGTCTTCACGATTTCTAAGAGTTATGAATCTTTCGACGAGAATTTATCATGAAACATGAGGAATATTTAATCCTCTCATAGATTTGCGTCGTATCGGGTATAGAGAAAGCTTTGAGAGAGAGAAAGGAATACTCGAAGATGAAGAAATAGATACAGACTGGAAGAATATCTTCATATCTTCAGAAAAGATTACACTATGAAATCATCAATATATCGATCTCTGAGGTATCGTGAAGTGATATAGTGTCGATGAAGTTCGAGACTATCTTTTCGTATCATGATATACAGACTTCATTATCAATGCATGATGAGATATTTATCTTGCAGGTCGGGATGCTGATAATACATGGAAAGTCGGTATCGATAATCCAGCGAAGCCAAGTGAGATCCTTGCAACTTTGGATATTGAAGATGCTTCTATTTCTACCTCTGGTACTTATAAGAGAAAATGGCAATTGGAATGAAAGGAGTATCATCATATCCTTGATCCACGCACGAGAGAGAATCCGAGCGAAATCGTGAGTATATCAGTCATCGGAAGTCATACATGGATGACGGATGTCTATGCGACTGTGGCACTGATCATGGGAATAGAGAGAGCAATTCCGTGGCTCGAATCAAGACAACTCTCGGCTATCATCGTCTCGAAGGAATGAAAAATCTCTACTACGAAAGGCCTAGAGAGATATTCTCCTTGCTTCTTCACCTAGTTTTCACTCGGATGCTCTTCCATTTTTTGTAAAATCAGATACTATGCTTGTCCGTTCTTGTATTCTTACTTTCCTCTTATGGGAGAGAAGTATACTTTGAAGTATATCCTATAGATACAATCTATGTCTTATTCTCCATTCCCTAATGTTTTTCGTATAGGAAGTATATTCCTTATTATCTCTGCTACAGTATTCTGATGGATATCGCTTGGGCAGAGAAGTGATACACAATTCTGGAATATCGGATCATATGCAATAACATCAGTATCTGCTCGTGACGATGAATGAGAAAGTGAAAATGACTATAAGTCTCGTGATTCTGAAAGAGAAGATAGCAGAGAATATGTTATTCGAGAAAAAGTAGAACCTGTTGCAGCAACCCCTTTAGTTGTTGCCGTTCAACAGAATATACCGACAACTCCTCCAGCTTCTACTCCTGAACCTTGTGTAGTACAGACGACTGTAGCACCGATTTCCCTCGAGAATAAGATAGTGCAGACACTCTGATGACTTGGATTTGGAGCACAAGAGCGACAGTCCATCACAGATCAATTCCAATGACTCTATAGAGATATTTCTCTGAAATATCCGACTTCTTCATGACGAACTGAAGTGCTTCAGAAGCTTATGAGTCAAGCAGATATGAAGATTGCAGAATTGCAATCGTTTTCGGAGAAGAATACATCTGATATTTTTGTAGCAAAGATACAATCTCTCAAGGCTCTCAAAGCTCTTTCCACTCTTCAGATAGAGGCATTCCAGCCTACTCCCATTGTAGTGACGAGTGTTCCATGTACTCCGACTTCTTCGCAGATACCAAGCACTCTGTCAATCCCTGCAGCTGTCGTGAGAAAGACAACTAATATAATTCCAACAAAAACAAATCCGGTTGTAAAAAAGCCAACTCCAGTGCCAGTAAAGGTTGTTATTCCAGCTCCAGTAAAAGCCACACCAGTTCCTGTCGCTGCGAAACCAGCTCCTGTAGTTAGTACTAAGACGGCTGCTAGCTAATTTCACTCCTTTTTCTCTTCTATTATGGTACAAAAAATAAAATTCTTTTTGCAGCTCTTATTGGTGTGTATTCCAGGTATCTTTGTATTTCTGATCTTCAAATATTCCCATGCAGGAGAAATAAACCTCGATCTTCGAATGTATGGAAGGGTTGCGATGATCTATCTGACACTCGCTCTCTTGATATCTCCTCTCGCTCTCTATATATCAGACAGAAAGAATTCTGTCCGTTTTATTTCCTTACGAAAGCTTTTCGGTCTTGCAGGTTTTTATTTCTATTTGATTCATGCCTATCAGTATATTGCCATGGAATACGGCTATCATACTGGTCCTGGATTTATCGCATATCTTTCTGGAAATATTCTCGCACGTCCTGATGCATTATCGGGTGTCGTCGCTGGTATGATTATGCTCGTTCTCTGACTCACCTCGAATCAGTTTTCTCTGCGGATACTTTCCCCGAAAGTATGGAAGACCGTCCAGAGTCTTGCATACCCCCTTTTTCTTCTCACACTCATACATATTGCATTTGCTTCTCGATTCGAAACACTCTATAGCTTACTGATTATTGTATTGATTTCTGTGAGAACTCTCGCATATTTTTCTTCCATTTCTTCTCGAGAAAAAAATGGAAATAAAACACTCTGGCGCTGTATCCCATGTGGATATATCTATGATGAAGATATCGGTGATCCTGACTCTGGTGTCCTCCCAGGGACACGATTCGAAGATATTCCTGACTCTTGGCGCTGTCCAGTCTGTGGTGTCACCAAGGCTGATTTCGAGAAGATCAGAGGAGATGATGTCCCGACACAATCAACAGCATCCAATAATGCAACTATAGTTTCTGCACAAAAATTGACTCCTGATGTCATAGAGCTTGTCCTTCTTCCAGAGATGCCTATCATCTCAAGACCAGGACAATTCGTGACACTTGGAATGAAGGATGAAGCCTGAGAATTCCATAGATCATATTCTATCGTCGAGAATACAGGTGGACACATTACTCTCGCTATCAAGCTCAAGCCGGATGGACGAGGAAGCAAGGCGATCCTTCAGATGAATCCATGAGAAAAACTCAAAATTGCCTGAGCATATGGAAAGTTTCTCTTGCAAAATACGAGCGCGCTCTGTGTTGGTATTGCTACAGGAACGGGACTCTCTCCTATTATAGCATTTCTCGCGAGTGCTCCAGAGAGAGAAAAGATTCTCTATATCGGAGCGCAGACAGAGAAAGATCTTTTCTATAGCGATCGACTTGCGCGAATTCCCAATCTTGAGATTCATACATATCTCTCTCGTGAGGATAATCCAAAATATCAGAGTGGGCGTGTCGATACGAGTATATTTACCTATCCACTTGATACAGAGTTCTATATCTGTGGAAATCCTGCGCTGATTTCTGAGAGTGAGCGAGTCCTTCGAGAGAAGGGATACTCTCATATTTATTATGAATCTTTTACCGTCTAGTCTATGAAAAAACCTAGCATTATCCTCTCGATACTTATCCTTGTCGGATTCTTCATCTTTGCACTTCGTCTTATATCACAAGACAATATTTGTACATGAGTTCGTACCTTTCTCTGCCAAAAAGACACACAAAAACAAGTAACACTTCAGAATGAGCTCTCTCAAAGTGAGATTGATGCACAGAAGGCAGAGGCAGAAAAGAAACAACAGGAATATAATCAGTCACTCATGGATCCGAGCTCGACACAATATGCAGATCTCCGAAAGATAGGCGACTCATTCGTCCATCTCTGCGATCCGACGATTATCGAATCGACAGGCGCATATCTCGTCGACTATAGTGCCTGTGCTCTCTCTCTCGATATAGGGAAAGATATGAAGTCTGTAGAGAAGGTGAGTATCAATAATATGCTCCTCTCACAAGATCAGATCGATGAGAATCTTGCGAAGCTCTGGTTCTCATTCTAGGAATTCTCTATTTACTTACTAGCTTTCCTCATAGAACCATACTGACGAGAGCAAGTATAACAGCAAATACAAGTGCCGTCCAAAATCCATCCAGGGAGAATCCTGGGACTATTTTTGCGACAAGAAGAACCATAAGTACATTGATCACAAGAGATATAAGTCCAAGTGTCAGTATATTCAGAGGAAGCAAGAGGAGCTTCAGAAAAGGTCCGATAGTAGCATTTACTATAGCGAGGACCACCGCGACGATAATAGCAGTCATATATCCATCCACATGAGCTCATGGAGTCAGATATGTTGCGATAGCAACCGCCAAGCCTGATATCAGAAGATTCAGAATAATAGTCATAGTAAAAAAGTAAAGAATATCAACGACTCATTATAGAATTTTTTCTCGAAAAATACAATGAAAATACCTTGAATATAAAGTTTCTCTAGAAATTCCCTTTTCTCTCTATCAATACAATTGAGTATGTGTTCCCACAAAAAGAAATTCTACGAATTCATATGATCCATCCGAGAGCTCTTCAAATATAGCACGATAATCTCAGGTTATATTGATAGATCGGTATCCTTCATAGTCTCATGTGAGAGAATGATTTTGAAGTAGCTCATGAAATGGATCCATCGCAAACCACAAAATCCTCTCATCTACTTTTTCTTTGAGGGCGAGAGGAAGTTTTCGATACATTTTCTCATATGATTTCTTATAAGAAATCTGCATTATCTCCAGGATTTTTGGATAGCAATAAATTCATCAGAGCTATAAGGTCCATGACTTATATTGGTAGGATCTTCCATCTGTTCTCGAAATGTTTTTTTTGGGGCTACTTGAAATGAGCGAAAACTCACTATTCTTCAATATTTTTTTACGAATGTATCGGGAACATCTTCGAATGTGACTGTTGCCATAAGAATAACGATTGTTATATATACCATAGTATATGGAAGTTTTTCCAAAATCAAGCAAATGTATTTGCCCATTCTTTTTCTCTTTCGATTTTACTTCCAAGAGAAAATATGTATATTTCTGAGGCTAAAGTATCAGTCTTAATCTTGTTCATTTAATACCAAAAAGGGGCAATGAAAGTTGTCCACCCCTTTTGTCTTTAAATGGACAGATTGGTACTTTAGCGAGATCGGAACTTTTCATTGTCCCTTCTTGCTAAAGTACAAAAAGATATTGATTTATTTAGCACTTTTTAATATTAAAAGTGCTTTTATTATGCCTAGAGAACAAGAGCTCCTTGCCAAGATCAGTGAGCTCGAAACTGAGCTCAAACAAATGAAGAGACAAAAACGATATGGTCTCGTCTGGGAAGATAAGAGGGAGGATGTCATAGAAAAATGTAAGACGGAATTGCCAGTACTTATCGGAGATGAGAGTAAAACTATCCAAGAAGACCCGAATGGTCCGACTCATATATTGATAGAATGAGATAATTATCATGCACTTTCGGTGCTCGCATACACGCATGAGAAAAAAGTGGATGTGATCTATATTGATCCACCCTACAATACATGAGCCAAAAATTGGAAATATAACAATGATTATGTTGATAAAGATGATGCTTATCGTCATAGCAAATGGTTATCGTTAATGAAACATAGATTAGAAATTGCAAAAAATCTTTTATCGGAGAAATGAGTCTTGATATGTGCAATTGATGAGAATGAACATGCTCATTTAGTCGTTCAGCTCGAAGAGATTTTTACTGATTCTGAAATACACTCTGTTGTTATCTTGCATAATCCTAAAGGAGTTCAATGAAAAAACCTTTCTTATACTCATGAATATGCAGTTTTTGTAATTCCTAAAGATACAAAATCTATCATTGATAGGAATTTACAAGAATCAGAGATGTACATTTCAAATCTAAGAAATTGGGGTAGCGAATCATTGCGTACAGATGCGAAAAATTGTTTTTATCCGATAATAATTAAAGACGATAAAATTGTTGGTTTTGGCGAGGTTGCAACTGAAGATATGCATCCAATATCTTCCAATGAAGCACGTAATAATGAAATATGGATTTGGCCTATTGACGAAAAA
>JAVHOR010000146.1:0-6183 GCA_036170175.1 Patescibacteria group bacterium
CGAACATTATAGAAATTATTTCATTCCCATCTTCATCATTTTCTTTATAGATAAAATCTCCTTTACTACCAGATTTTGAGTCATTATCTTTCTCAAAATATGCTTTTGGAAAAGCAGTAGCACGAAGTTTATTGAATTCATCTTCGCAGTGCTGCTCTAATGTCTCACCAATCATTTTTGTTGAGAGTTTCACCTTCATATCTTTACGAAGAGCAATTTCCTCGTCTTTCATTTTTATAATATCATCTTTGCCTTTTAGATCGTCCGCATGTTTCTCATTAAGGGTTTTTTCCAATAACTGTTTCTCTGTTTCTTTATTCTTAAGTTCATTCTCAAGTATAACGCGATCCATTTCAATCTTTCATATAGCTTCATTAATAGCAAGCTTTTTTTCAATTTCGGCACGACTATTCTTACCCTTTAATTCATTTATTTCGTTTTCTTTTTCTTGTAGTTTTTTTTGTTCATTTTGCTTCCATTCGTTTTCTTTTCTTTCTTGTTCATGAGTAAAATCCCGTTTAATATTATCGGTTGCTTTTTTTAGTTCTTCCTCAAACTTATCTCGTTTTATTGAATTTACAACATTTGTAATAGTTGTCTTATCGATATCAGTTTCGTGAATAGATTTTAGATCTATCAAGTCGCCTTTGGATGCATCTTCTAGTAGAACTAGGGTGTTTTCATCTTGAATAGATACTTTGATTTTTTTCATAATGAGCGAAGTAAGTTATAGGAATAGAAACAATATAATAGATTATCTTTTTTTATCGACAAATCCTCCCAAATAGCTGGCTTTATAGATTTCGAGTCAATTATGAGTAATTATTTCTGTCCCTTGGAAATTATCTATTCCTCCAGAGAAAGTATTGCTATATTCATATTCTCAGCTTCTATATTCTTCTGGTCCGCGATATGGTGCATTCGAAGGGATTCGCAAGAGTGCTTCTTGGAGGATCGTATAGATATGAGCTGGATCATCTATAGATTCGATTACCCAGCCATAATATGTCATCATCCAGACTGGATTTCACTGGAAAAATACAACTTCTCGCCCACCATAAGGCTCACCTCAGAAGTAATTATCATGGTATTTCCATGATCAATCCTCGAAAATAATCGTCGTAGAATTATCAGATTCTTTTATTTTGTTGACAAAATCTCCAGCTGCGTAGGTGGATTTCTTGGCTATGAGAAGAAAGTCTATGAGATCGTGAAAAAACATAAAAAAATTTTATATTCATCATAGAGATTTCTCCGTGTTTGTAAAAGGAAAAATATTTCAGTTTCTCTTATAATTCTTGGAATGAGGATTTCTTTTTCTCCATTTGCAAATAAGGGATTTTTTTTTATAATCTTTTCATATTTTTATGTGAAAATTTCAGGATATCATCTCGTTCGATCTCCTCTGGTCTCGTGGGGAAGATATTGATGTATCGAAATTTTTCCCACTCTCAGAAGCTCACGCGATACGCTCTCGAAAGCCACTTCTCGATACGATCATAGAAGGTGAGGGTGAGACGCCAGATCTATCAGTCTCCAAAACACTTTCCCTTTCACGATTTCGCACTATTGCGACGCTCGATATTGCACGGAGAGAATTTTTTGAGCCATGAGTCCTCGCTATCTATCTTCTCGATGAGAAACCTCGACCACTTATTATCGATATTTGCCCACCACTCTATATTCCTTATGGATCGATCGATGTTCGTGGAAAGCCGAAAGTGAGCGAGAAAAAATATGGCGATATCTATAGGCGAAGTCTCCCTTGGTCACTCCATGCACGCAGGACATGGAAGAATTCGAAGCAGTATATTACAGAGCGAAAGAAACCTATTCTTATCACAGGTGCACTCTTCCTCTCTCTTTCGATACCGCTTCTTCTCTATGTGAAGATACTCATAGAGTCTTCATATACTTCGCTTCTTTCGCTGAAAGGTGCTCAAAACATAGAAGAAATCCAAAAAATAATACACTCTTCTCGCTCAGGATTCGAGAGAGCAAATATTATTTTCACTCCATTTCGTATCCTTCCAGGACAGACACTTCATCTCGCACGTATTGCGATCGACGGAGGTCTCGATATGACTCGGTGACTTGATCGCATGGCATTATCGATTCCTCTCTCGGCATCATGATGAGCAAATATCACTCCAAAAAATACTTCAGAAAATGACCTTTTCCGTCCACTCTCAAAAGACATTTCTCCACTCCAATTTCTCGGCGTTACTGATCCGACCAAGTGGCTCAAGGAAGAGAAAAGTAATATCGTATTTTTTGCAAATTCTCTCGAACAAGCGGGAAACTCTTATATCGAAGCTGAGAATATTGATAATCCTCGAGCAAGCGAGATCGCGCATATTGGTCGAGCATTTCTCTCGATTTCGACGCTCCTTCGAGGATATATCGATCATGAATCTGATGTCCTTGCGCTTCTCGGTGCAGAGACTCCAGAGCGTTATATAGTATTCAATCAGAATCGAGATGAGATTCGTGCAAATGGCGGATTTCCAGGATCGATTATTACATTTACCCTTTTCCGCGGGAATATTCTCGATTTTCGTACGGATGATGTCTATTATTATGACTGGAATCTCTATCCATTTCGTGAGCTCCCTCCTCCTGGACTGGCTCTGATTTCTGGGAATTATGGACTTCGAGATGTGAACTATTATGGAGACTTCCATGAGACACTCGAAAAAGCAAATACATTTATCGAGCGTTCGGGTGATCCGACGGTGACTATTGGTATAGCACTTCATCAGGGGCTTGTGGAAGATATTCTCGGGAAGATCGGGTCTGTGACACTTTCTGGAGTTACTGAGCCATTTACTCAAAAGAATTTTTCTTCGCTTATGTCTACTCTGGTCGAGGCTCGCTATGGCGAGAAGACTTCAGCAAAAGATATTCTTGGTAGTTTTATCGAGGCTTTTATCTGAAAAATCTACGAAAAACAAGCATATGATGAGGTGATTTCGACGGTCGAGAGTGCCGTAAAAGATGGGGAAATTCTCTTTGCTTCTCGCAATGATCGTATTGATAATTTTCTCTCGACATTCCGTATGCCACTTCCATGGGAGAAACCAATAGATAATACTGAGACAGTATCTGGAGATCAGAGTGTGAATACTTCGACGATCCAGCAATCCTACAATCCAAATTGGGCATATCCACTTCTCACATCACTTTCAGGAAATAAGAGCGATCGACTCATGACGCGTCTCTATACAAGTGAGACAATACCTCTTGGAAGTTGTCATTATGAGAACAAGCTGACATTCACTCACACGCATGGATGGAATGCTCTCGAAGATCAGAATATAAAAAATATCATGAAGAGTGTCGGTATTGTCGATCCAGTGATGCAGGAAAAAATGCTCTTCATTCAATGAAAAGGGAAGAATACGACATTTATCCGAGTCTACACACCAAGTGGTGCTACTCTGACATGATCGACCGCTGGAATCACAGCAGTTCCATCTGGAGAGAAAAATGAATTCTCATTCACACTCGAGACGCCTATCGGTGGTACGACATCAAAGTTTCTCAGATATGAGATCACATTTCCAGATTGTGTCGATTCGAAGTCTGATATTGTCAGATGGTATCGTCAGCCAGGACTTCAGAATACAACACTCAAAAGTCGATAAAAAGATTTTCAATAATAAAAATGTCTTCATCTTTCTCAATTCTTCGTTATTTCCTTCACGTTTCTATTGTTTTGTGAGGAATATTTTGTATTGGATATAGTATATTTGTATACTCTTCACAGAATACTCAGAGTGAGACGCTTTGGATAGTCGATACGTCTCTCTCGATGGGAGTCGAAGATATTGTATGAGTGAAGAAAGATGAGATAGAGAGCCGATTTGCCCTCGCAAAATCGATCATGAAAGAATGAATTACGCGTATTCCTGGGAGACATGCCGTGATCGTCTATGCACAGAATTCTGGTATTGCTTCTCCGTTTTCTTCGGATATTTCCCATCTCTCACAAGTCGTCAATAATCTCAATATCATCGAGAATTATGGAGGAAGTGATTTCTCGAGCGCTCTCTCGCTTGCGAAAAGTATCTATCTATCAAGTGGGAGTTTTCCTCATATTATTATCCTTACTGATGGAGGTCTTGCAGAAGGGAGCACACTTCCTGATCTTCCATGATGATCTCATATCACTCTCATTGCTCTCTGAAGTGATGCTGGTGGAAAAATCCCTCTTGGGTACAATGCTCAGGGTGAGCGCCGATATAAATACTATGAAGGAAAGGAAATAGTCGTTCCTCTCGATGAAAAAAATATAGATATGATTCGACGAAAATACAATACATCTCTTTTCCGAATCACAGATAGAGCGAACTCTCTTGATTTTCTCGATGAGAAGAGGAATTTTATATTCTCATACAGCATATTGCGTATTCTCGGTATCGTCATGACTATTCTCGGATTTCTTATCCATCCCTATGTACGAAAAAAGAAATAAAACATCCTGATTGCCTCATGCTTCGCAATGATGGAGATTTTTTACTATCACTTTTTCCGTATTTCTTGTGAGTCTTGTGGTTTTGTATGGTTGGCCATTTTTGGTGAATGTCCTCTTTTCTCTCTGATACGAAGACGCCCTTGCACCTCTAGGATATTACAAGAAAGAGATAGCATACAACACAGTTCTCAGAGAAAGAGAAGAGACTACGATTGCTCTCGTAGAGTCACTCGGGAAAGATCCTCTTCTAGGAAGAATCCATGACATCGAAGAACTCAGATGAGATTTCCTTTTCACACAGAGTGGGGCAAGAGACGATATTATTGTTCTCTATATGAAAGCTCTCGCATGAGACAATCAATCTCGACTTCAAAAAAAACTCTCGTATCTGACATGATCTTGAGTATGAGAAGATATACAGACTTCCTCTGGAAACTCACAAGAAAGAAAAATAGAATATAGTTCAGGAGAGCTCTCAGATATCGAGACGACTCGTACGCGTATTCGAGAGACTTCAGCGCACCAAGGAGAATATCTCAATATTCTCGCACCGAAAAATGAATCATCACTTCTTCGTGATACGATCGACTTTCTCAATACTGATAAGGAATACATTGACTGGTAAAAAAATAATTGAAAATTGATAAAATTCTATAACTTCTCATGAAAAACTTTCTCATTCTCATCGTTCGGCAGTATCAGAAATACTTGTCGCCTGACCATTCACTCTGGGCGCGAGCTATGAACAAGCCACCATATTGTAAGCATATTCCAAGCTGTAGTGACTATATGATCGAATCTCTCGAGAAGAAGTGAGCAATAGTAGGATTTGGAAAGGGCATTGCTCGAATAATGAGGTGCAATCCATGGTCAAAATGAGGATATGATCCTGTGGACGATACAAAAAAAGAAATTGAGAAACTCTCTGATTTTTAGTATCTTGATTTTCCTTGCCTTTCGCTTACTATAGAAACATGCAGATACCATATTTTCTCCAGAAAGATACGAATGTTTCTTTTCTCTCCGCCTTTAAGACAGGAGCGACGGCACGATATTTCTTCGATATTACGACTATAGATGATGTGAAGATGTTGCCCGAATTATTTTCTTTTGCGAGAGAATCCCGTCTTCCTGTGGTCATTGTCGGATGAGGAACCAATTGTCTTTTTGCTTTTGATGTGTATGAGGGGATTTTTATTCACAATCGTCTTACTGGATATACAGAGCCATTCGATCGAGATGGACGAAAATATATTCGAATACAAAGTGGAGAGATTACGACGACACTTGCGACGAAACTCTATCAAAACTATGCTATCTCGACTCTTGTTCCTTGGGTCTGACTTCCTGGAACAATGGGAGGAGCATGCATCGGAAATGCTGGATGTTTTGGTCTCGAAATGGCAGATATACTCACCGAAGTAAATGTTCTCGATCTTGAGACAGGGAAGATGAAAGTCTTTACCAAAGCCGATATGCACTATACATATCGTGAGAGTGTTCTCAAAGGGAATGAAGGATTTTTCGTCATTGATATGCTTCTGGATATCTCACCAAAATGAACGAATGAATATGAAGGCTATACTCCTACTGATCTTCAGGCACTTCGTAGACTCAAGCAACCACCAGGATTATCATGTGGATCATTTTTCAAGAATCCAAAACTCTCAGAATATCATGAGTGGATAGGAGGCAAAGAAAATCTT
>JAVHOR010000147.1:0-1381 GCA_036170175.1 Patescibacteria group bacterium
TGATGTTCATCTTACTAGGATATTCTGGAATAGAATACTCGGGTACTGACAGCATCATAGGACTCATCTGAGCAAGGGGTGGCACTGCAGGTATACTATCAGCTCATAATTCTGAAGTTCTACTTATTTTTGCAATAGGAGGTGATGAGGTATCGATCGTAGGGAGTAAAGTCGTAGATGCTATATCGAGAGAATTTATCTCATCGACGATAGAGCTCATCTCAGCATCAATTGATGCTTTTTCATTTTTGAATTCTTGAATTTTGAGAGGAGACGATTCCTCGATTTTAGTACCCGTGGCTACTTCTCGAAAAGAAGTTACTGTTTCTTTCTGTATTTCTGGAATTACTTGCTTGAAATCTTTCGGAAAAAGAATATCAAAATACCCTATTGCAAGGGCAAAACATGCAAAAGCAACAGAAAATACTGAGAAGAATGGATAGAGAGAATTTCACCAAAAGATACGTTTTCTTTCCACTTTTGCTGAAAGAAGTGTATTGCGAAACTTTTCCTGGAAAGATCTATCTATAGAGATTTTTGGCCTATATGCTGACAAAATATCTACACATACACGTAAATCATCTCTATCCTCATTCTTTTCAAGAAGAGGAATTATCTCATCGAGGATGTGATTATTTTTGGATGACATACTGGAGGAGAAGAGAGAAGACTATAAGTTCAGATATATTTGCGGCAATTTTTTCGAGAGTGCGAGAGACTATTTTTTTGGCATTTGATAAAGATTCTCCAGTTATTTGCGAAATTTCGTCGTAGGAGAGATCATCCCAGATTCTGAGTGTTAGAATCATACGATCACGTTCTGGAATGGTGTCCATATAAGAAAGAACTTTTTCGAGAGTATCTTTATTGTCGAGATTTTCTCCGAAGTTTTCATGATGTGTCGGCTCCCATTCAAGTATATCGAAAGACTCAATAGGTCGCTCACGCCTGAGTGTATCAATGAGTGTCGTATAGGCAATCCGCTGGAGCCAAGAGAAGAATTCTCATTCGCTATTTCCACGAAGTTTTCATATAGACTTCATTGCCTTCATATAGACTTCCGAGATAATATCTTCCGTGAAAGCATCATCGAGCGTACGATGAAATATCATTCGATAAATCCTATCGTATGAGATATCATAGAGCTCACCAAAGGCTTGATGATCTCACGACTTTGCTCGAGCAATAATATCCAGAAGCATGAGTATTGATTTTCCTGTAAGTATATACAAACCTAGGGACGAGTATAATGAAAAAGAGTGACAAAAAAAGAGAAAATCCCATATTCTCAGTTTTAGAATGGGTATTTTTCTATATAATCATGCCAATGAAGACTATTATCATCATCTGAGCTGGAGCCGCATGACTTATGAGTGCTGTG
>JAVHOR010000148.1:0-1371 GCA_036170175.1 Patescibacteria group bacterium
CTGTAGGGCTCGATGATTTTGTAGCTGCATTATTAGGATCAAATGTAGGACGGATTTTCTCGAGATCATATTTTGCTGGATCGACACATGGAGAGATATAGTACGGACAGAGTTTCGCGACAGTATCTCCTGTCGTATTCGCGGATATGAGTGAGCCATGGACATAGAGCTGATTCGATCCTGAAGAGAAGATACTATGCTCAGAAAAGAGTGATGCATCGATATCCTTCACAGAGTCGGCAATATGGATATTTCCACCATTTCCGTTTTTATCGGTGAGGACGATGATCGAAAGTGGACGATCTTTTTTTGCTATATTTTCGGTGATAGTGACATCCGCTCCGATGACAATGAGAGATCTCTTGTTCGAGAATGAATCATTATTGAGAGAAATAGCTCATGCAGAAATAGTATAATCGACATCAGTATAAGTCGTACGGTTGCGAGAGAGAAGTGCGATTGACTTACGAATAGTATTCCAAATATCGGATTTTGCGGAAGTTTTGATGCCATTATATTGATATCAGACATTATTTTGCCCGAGAATCAGAAGGGATGATGTCCCATATTTTGCTCATCAGAGACTGCCTGTAGCACTTGGATACATGACACGGACAGTTCCAGTCATATAGGTGACATAGCTCTTGTAGGAGACGGATTCGAGAAGTGGATCGGAAGTGTGTGGAGTATATATTCCTGCGAATGTGGAACCAGTCGTAGAGATGACTACTGGGCTTACGGGCCAATCAGACCAATTACATTCACCTGATCACAGATCCTGAAAATATTTCGTACACGATATCGGACTTCCTGAGAAATCTTTAAACGATGCCATAAAATTATCACTTCCGATCTGGATATGATAGACGGATCTTGCTGTAGCATTCGTAAGCAGAGAAGAATGAGTCAATGCGCCAGTGAAGTCGACTCCAGATCAGACGATAATATCTCCTACCACAGAAAGTGATGTCGAATACCATGGATTGAATATGAGAGGATCTCGCATAGCTGATGTCGAAATATCCGTCTTGGCTCAGAATGAATCAGTATAAAGAATGCCTGAAAGGCTTATAGTATCTCATCCGAGCGTCGGAGCGAGTGAGGCTATACCATAATTCACATCTTGTCATACAAGATCGATAGGAAGGACTGTGATTGCGGTGCCATCACCTTGATCATAGAGCACTCATCATGAATGAACGACTGCACTTCATGAGAAGGAAAATCAATATTCAGACATTTCGAGAAGATCTATTTGATTTGCACGAGTCTGTGTGATATATGCAATTTCTACTTTCCCTCCACTCGTCGCATTTCCATATTGGTCACGAATGCGTAGACGAAAATTGTAGCTATCCACACCATTTGCTA
>JAVHOR010000149.1:0-1359 GCA_036170175.1 Patescibacteria group bacterium
ATACAGCACCATTACTATATATAATTTCTTTCTCGTCGAATTCCCGTTCTCGACCGTATTTGAGGCGAGAAAGCTCTTTGAGCGCATTTCAGGTGATCATATCTGGCATTTCGAGGAATGGATTCATCGGTGCGAGAGAAAATCCTGGAGTCGGCTGAAAATCGACCGAGAGCTTGATCGCCGCCTTGAATTTGTCCATATTGATAAAGTCTTGTTCACTATAGGCTGGAGCAAATTGCTTTGCCATGAATTCTGCATCTTCAGCACCGAGCTTGTAGCTCATGACGGTACCGACGTTACCAAATATTGCTCATTTGAGATTGAGGCTTGATTTCGTAAGAGCATCGGATTTTTCCAGTTGTCCGAGGTATTGGTGAGCGATGATGAGCCCAAGACGATATTTTCGAGCTTCAGACAAGACCGATTCGATCGAGTCAGTAATATAGTTTTGAAATTCATCAATATAGAGAAAAAAATCTTTTCGATCCTCTTTTGCCATATTTTGTCTTCGCATTGCCGCAATCTGAATCTTTGAAACAAGGATAAGACCAAGGAGATTGGAATTGAGATCTCCGATAATACCCTTTGAAAGTGAAGCGAGAAGAAGTCGCTCATTGTTCATAATCTCGCCAATATCGAATGCAGACTTGGTCTGTCCGACAATATTGCGCATCATGGTATTTGTGATAAATTGTCCGAACTTCGCTGCAAAATATGGGATGATTTCTCATTTTTCTCGTTCTCCCATTTTGGCATATGTATAGTCCCACCATGCTCTGACAACGGCATTTTTGAGTGTAGTTCTTCGTTCCCTCTGGAAATTGTCATCAGTGAAAAGGCGTATGAGATCGGTGATTGCTCATCACTGTGGGTAATCCATGAGCGTGAGACATCCATTTCGAAAATAATCCTGGATACGAGGACCAAATATTTCGCTTCCAAAAAGCTTGATCATAATATTTGTCGAATCAGCGACAACCATTTGTTTCTCATCATCATTCGAAGCCTCAAGCATATTGAGTCCCATCGGACGAGCAAGGTCTCCAGGATCAAAATAAATAACATCATCCGCACGACTTTTTGGGATATATCCGATAAGCTCCTTTGCGAGATCACCATGGGGATCGAGGATTGCGAGACCCTTCTCACTGCGAACATCTTGGCGTGCCATTACAGAGAGGATAGAAGACTTACCTGTACCAGTCTGACCAATGACATAAAAATGTCTGAAACGGTCCTCATTTTTGATATAAATAGGCTTCTTTTCCCCACGAAATACATTGTCCCCAATATAAAGTCCTTCCTTTGCAATATTGGTCGGAGCCTTAATAAGCTTGAATCTCTGCCAACGAATTTCAG
>JAVHOR010000150.1:0-5928 GCA_036170175.1 Patescibacteria group bacterium
GCAATTTCATCGGTTGTTTGAAATAAGAAAAACTCTCTTATTCTCGACTTTTTCGCATGATCATGAACAACAGGACATGCTGTACTCGAACTTAACAAAGAAGACGGAGGGAATAGGCAATTCATCCTCTGTACGAACAATGAGAATAAGATAGCAGAGGATGTGACTTATCCTCGTATTCGGAATGTTATCCTGGGTTATGGAGATGTTGCAGGAATCCCTGCAAATCTGAGGTATTATCGCACAGGATTTATCGCGGTCGATAAGTCTATCGATGATCTTCGAGCGAGATTTATGGGTCGATGTAGTGAGATGCTTCAGGTCCGAGAGAATTGTTTTTCTTCTGTCACTCGCGAAGATGAAGCAATTCATGAGCTCATATCAGAGTATTTCCAGGTCTTTGAGAATAGAGAAAATATTCTCGCTATTCTCTATGATCCCTATGATGATCTTCCAAAATTGGAAAAGCTTTCCCATTCTTCCGCGAAGCCAATAATTGTTTATATATTCTCGATGAGTCCAGATATATGGGAAGAAGAGATCAGTCATTTTGCAAATAATATCCGTATCGAGACCATACCTGATGAGATTCTCGAAACTTATAAAAAAATCTTTGGATTCTAGCGTATCCGTCATTCTGAATATATTTCAGAATCTAATTTTATTTTCTCACTTTGAGATCCTGAAACAAGTTCAGGATGACACACAAAAAATGCTTCTCAAAAAATACCAAGATGATGCTGTACGTGAGCTTATTTCTGCCACACTTCACAATCTCATGAAGGAATGAGAGAGAACTCTTGTTCTCAAGGCACCAACATGAAGTGGAAAAACGGTGATGATGCAAGAGTATCTTCGAAGACTGGTGGAGATGCCTCATTCGAGAGAATTTGTATTTCTCTGGATATCGGTTAATGATCTTTCTCGTCAATCCAAGAGAAGTTTCGAGCGAAATCTGGCATGATCTTCACTTCATTTTTCTGAGCTTTCTGATATAGTCGATCGAGAACTCAAGAAGAATGAGATTCTCTTTATCAACTGGGAATCTATCAATAAGATCGATGGAGTGACAGGTGAGTGGAAAGTACTGGCGATGAAGGACAATGAACGAGATGAGAATCTTCCGACCTATCTTGCTAATACTCATGAAGCAGGAAGAGAGATCATTCTCATAGTTGATGAGAGTCACAAGAATCTTGATTCTGCTCGCGCACAAGATCTTATCAAGAACTATATTAAGCCAAAAATTCAGATCGAAGTATCAGCTACGCCAGATTCTCAGTGAGTTGCTCAGACAATAGATGTCGATATTAGCCAAGTGATCGAGTCAGGAATGATAAAGAAAGAGATTCTTATCAATCCATTTATCAATGTCGATATCGTAGGAGCATGAACTGATCGTATCCTCATAGAACAAGCTCTCAAGAAGCGAGAAGAGCTCATAGAAGCATATCGTAGCGAAGAAACTACAATATCGCCACTCATTCTCATACAACTTCCGAGTGATTCAAGCTGAAGAAAATCCACAAAAACACTCTCGATTCTCGATGTCACAAAGATAGAAAATACAAAGAATGTTCTTGCTCAATGCGGTATCACTCTCGAAAATAAAAAGCTTGCTATTTGGCTCTCTGAAGATAAGACTAATAAGGATCTCATCGATGAAGATAATAGTCCAATAGAAGTACTTATATTCAAGCAGGCAATCGCTACAGGATGGGATTGTCCTCGTGCCCAGATCCTTGTAATGTTTCGCGAAATGCAGTCTATAGTATTCCAGATACAGACTATCGGGAGAATATTACGTATGCCAGAACAGAAGCATTATAAAGACCATATTCTCAACACAGCATATGTGTATACTGACTTTGAAAAGTGAAATATTTGAATCTATGAATCAGCCCAGAATATCATAAAAAATCGACTATGAAGTAGAAAAGAGGTATATACAACTATCTCTTTATCGAGTAAATATCTCAAACGAGTAGAATACAACGATCTCGGGAAATCATTTTATACCAATCTTCATGATACATTATTCTCATATTTTAATGGAAATATCACGGATAGATTTTTAGAAAATATCGAAAGACTAGAAAGTATATGACTCAAGGTAAGGAAAGAAGATATCAATATCACCGATACTATTATTACGAATGGTCGCATGTTTGTAGATATTGATGAACATACAGGAGAGAAGATTTTTAGTGAGACGTCACTTGATACGAAGCGCGAACAGGATCTTGTGAAAATAGCCTTTGATTCATACGCAAGAGAGCGAGTCTGACCACAATTTACCAATATTGCCCGATCATACAAGACTGTCATCGAGGCACTCTATCGAGTACTTGAGAAGTATATACTTGGTCCCACTTATTCACGATATGATATACAGCGATTTATTCTTTCTAATGAGAAGATTATTACAGAAATCCTTGAACGTGCTAAAGAGAAATATCTCCCGCTTCGCAGAGCTGAAGTAGAATCAAAGAGAAAGAATGAAATATCAAAGAGAACCTGGGAAGTGCCAACTATTACTACATTTCCAGAGAATTCCGTGGAAGTAAAATATAAAAAATCTATCATTGAACCATTTTATACTGGAACTCTCACAAAAGGTGAAAAACTTTTTATCGAAGAATACCTCGAGAAAAATGAGAGTGTGAAGTGGTGGTATCGGAATGGTGTGAAGTCTGAGCAATTTTTCTCGATTCCTTACCAAGATTCTAATGGAGAAACCCAAAATTTCTTTCCTGATTTTATCGTGCAATATGAAGATGGAATTGTAGGTATATTTGATCCAAAAGATGGATTCACTTTAGAAATTGATAGACCGAAGCATATTGCCCTCACTGAATATTTACAGAGGGAGAATTGTATACGGCTTATATGATGATTTGTAAGAAATCAAGGTGCAGAAAATATTGCTTTCTACAAGACTGTAAGTGATAATTATTGAGTGGATAACATGCAAGGTTGGGGGAGGTTGTAGTTATTCTCCCGTAAGTATCATTTGATTTCTTTTTTAAAGTGACTATACTCATTTTTCAAGTATTCCTCTCTTTTTTCTATGAAAAAACAAAGTATCATTCCTTTCATTTTTATTATTCCCCTTACCATTCTTTCTGGCTGTACTCAGTCTGAATCTCAGACTCTCGTCGTTCCAGCAAAGAGTCCTCAGGTAAGTGTCGAGGTCGTCGTACCTTCTCTGGCATCCCTCACTGGAGAGACCAATTCTGGCATTTCTTCTACTACTGGGAATTCTCTTGTTCCAAAGGTCCTCACCCGAAAAGAGACAGTTAAATATAAAAATCCTGGTGGAGATGATGAGATAGAATTCGATGTCACGGTGACTGATGGTATTATCACGGCCGCTAAGGCACTACCAAAAGCAGAGCATGAAATGTCCAAGAAACGCCAAGAAACATTTGCAGAGGAGCTCAGCGAGAAAGTCGTCGGAAAGAACGCGAAAGATCTTGATATTGATCCTATAGGAGGATCATCGCTCACGACGGCTGCATTCGAGGAATTTGTTCATTCATTTTAGCATTCTTACTAAGTTTTATCTCTCTTACATTCTTCTTACAAGAATTTGCTAACATAGGAATGTTATTTATTTTTATTTTCATTATGTTCTCACGAAATACTTTTCTTATTCTTCTTTTTACAGTTCTTCCATTTCTTGCGAGTTGTACGACGACATCAACTCCAGCATCAACTTCAAATAATACTACTGCATATGCTGCTGGTTCTCCGATGATGAATACTTCGAATCCATCATCACAAGGAAATAATCAGACTTCTATGATGAATAAGAAATCATGAAGAATGAATACTCGTACTTCTGCGAGCTAGTATTTTTTTGAGGATGAACCGAGAATAAAAAATAGTATTTAGAATAAAAATAATAGAGATGTCTATATAAATTAATATGGCTTCCATCCCTGGAAAAAGTCCCTTTATGATACTCCGTATCATTTGTGGGATATTTTTTTCTTTACTTCTCTTTCGAATACCATATATTGGGCTTCATAGTTTCTGTTAGCAACTATATATTGTGTTAATTTTATAATATTTTCCTACTATGGCTATCTATAAGATTCGAAAAAGGAATGGGACTATCGTCACATTTGATCGCATGAAGATTGAGGCAGCAATACAAAAAACAATAGAGTCAGTAGGTGGATCTGACTTTTCTGAAGTGTCTGGAATGACCGATGAGATCATAGCGGCGACAGAGGCACGATATACAGTCGAGCTTCCTACGATAGAGAATATTCAGGATATTGTTGAAGAGATTCTCATCAAATATAAACATGATCAGGTTGCGAAGGCATACATTCTCTATCGAGAAAAGCGTGCCGAGCTTCGATCGGATCAGTCAGTGATGCTCGATGTAGAGAAGACTATGGGAGAATACCTCGATCGATCAGATTGGCGTGTGAATGCTAATGCAAACTCTGGATACTCTCTCGGATGACTTATTTTGAATACTTCAGGAAAAGTGACAGCGAATTATTGGCTCTCACATATTTATCCAGCAGAAGTTGGGAATGCACATCGAAATGGTGATTATCATATTCACGATCTCGATATGTTCTGTGGATACTGTGCTGGATGGAGCCTCCGTCAGCTCCTCGAAGAGGGATTCAATGGTATGCCGAATCGTATCGAATCAGCTCCTCCAAAAAATCTTCAAGCAGCAGTCAATCAGATGATCAATTTTCTCGGAACACTCCAGAATGAATGGGCAGGAGCGCAGGCATTCTCATCATTTGATACCTATCTCTCACCATTTGTTCATAAGTATGAAGGAGAGCTCTGTGCAGATATGGTAAAATACAATATGGAGTTTGATAATGAAGAATCACGACAGAAATATGTAGATGAGAAGACCTATCAGTATGTTCTTCAGCAAATGCAAAATTTCGTATTTGGGCTCAATGTCCCTTCCAGATGGGGAACCCAGACTCCATTTACCAATATTACTCTCGACTGGTCTTGTCCTGAAGATCTCGCAGATAAGGCACTTCATCTTGGATGATATGATCACTGAGTCTACGAAAAGAAATATGGTGAACTCGATAGAGAAAGAATGATTATCAATCAAGCACTTATCGAAGTATACGCGGCAGGTGACTATAGAGGAAGGGCGTTCACTTTCCCGATTCCGACATACAATATCACAGAAGACTTCCCATGGGATGATCCAAATGTCGATAGAATATTCGATATGACGGGGAAGTACGGACTTCCATATTTTCAGAATTTTATAGGGTCTCAATACAAGCGTGTACGAGATGAGAATGGAAATATGACGAAAGTTCCCAATCCTGATGCCTATACACCTGGTGCTGTCCGATCCATGTGTTGTCGACTTCAGCTTGATCTTCGTGAGCTTCTCAAGAGAGGAAATGGACTCTTCTGATCCGCTGAAATGACGGGATCACTCGGAGTCGTCACAATCAATATGGCTCGAATCGGGTATCTTCATGCATGAGACAAAGAAGCATTCAAGTCACAAGTAGAATATCTCATGTGACTCGCAAAGACTTCTCTTGAGATTAAGAGAGTAGAGCTTACCAAGTGGCTTCAGAGTGGACTTTATCCATATACGTATCGGTACCTTCGATCGTTTCGAAATCACTTTTCGACGATTGGACTCAATGGTATGAATGAAGCAATACTCAATTTCACACACGGGAAAGATGATATATCTACTGAAAGTGGAAAACAATTTGCTCTCGAAATGCTCGATTTTATGCGAGATATGCTCAAGAAATATCAAGAAGAGACAGGAAATATGTACAATCTCGAAGCGACACCTGCTGAAGGGACAACATACCGATTCGCCCGAGAAGATAAGAGACAACATCCAGATATTATCCAAGCAGGTACCAAGGAAAATTCTTATTATACCAATTCGAC
>JAVHOR010000151.1:0-1331 GCA_036170175.1 Patescibacteria group bacterium
TGCGAGCTGAATTCATGGACTCCAAGTTCAAGTGATTGCAGTCAATGTAGGTCTTATAACTATATTTATAAGGGTCTAGAGTAGTTGATTTCAAGAGAAATCAACTACTCTAGACCCATGCCTAATATTTACATAAAGTAATAGTATAACTGATATCTTAGATATACTTCTTTCATATTACGTTCTCTAAAAGAGTCGAAAGAATGCCTGTTTAAAGGAAAGGCGTGCAGAAAGAAAACTTTCCTTGAATTCTGTATATCATTTCTGGTCCTTAGGCCCGTTTTTATTGCGAAGCTGATCGAATGAGAGGTATTTATATCCACGATCATATGACTCAGAAAACCACCGGTCTATAAGGCCTGTTCCAGGCTGGAAGTGATATCATTTCTGATCTGTGAAAGCCACAAGATGGACGGAATGATTCTCACAAAAATCATGAACAGCAAGTCAGGCAATGACCTTTCCTGTAGGATCATATGCAATCCACTGACGAATCTTCGTCGCATCTATGCTGACCATACGCTTGTAGTAGCTTATATATGCGGATTTATACCAATGTTTCACCTTGGTCGTTCGAAATGCCTCAGCGAACTCATCGGGTGTCACATCACGAATCGTGCATTCTGAAGCAAGAAATTTTTTTCGTGCTCGTTTTGCACGATCATTCCAAGAAGAGAGATATGGTATTTTTTCTAAATTGTCAATTGTCAATTGTCAATTGTCAATTAACTCAGTGTATCCTGTCTCTTCGAAGTGATCTGTGAGCCAGAGGCGCCTCCATGGTCTCCCTATATTCTCACGAGAATATGGTATCCAGACTACGAACGCATGATGAAGTCCCGTCACTTGCTTGAGATATTCAATATCAGGCTCGACATCAATACGCTCATACTTGATGATCCCGAAAGAATTTCCGAAAATATGTTTTTTCCATGCATATTGTGGTGGATTTTGTATATCAAAAGTCGCAAGC
Organism: Patescibacteria group bacterium; assembly: GCA_036170175.1. Classification (GTDB taxonomy): domain Bacteria; phylum Patescibacteriota; class Gracilibacteria; order BD1-5; family UBA2023; genus JAGOMW01. The sequence goes on from JAVHOR010000151.1 coordinate 974, forward strand.
TTACATGTATGAAGATACTTCCTATAGGTAGCAGATGCGGTGCGATGATAATAAAAATCCTTTGGATATTGGTTCTTTTCGAGATGGAGCATAACAGGAGTATAACAGGAATAAGAGAAAAAGGCAAAGGATTTCGAGGAAATTTGTTGCCTTTAAGAAAAGATACTTCTTTCATACAATACATATACACATTTTTGCATTATTTCGAAGTACCTGATAGACTGAGTTCATAGTTCCATGATTCTCATATCTTTCTGTATTATTTCTTTGTATGTGTATGAAAAAACAATGATTTTTCTCTTCATTATTCTCTTCCTTATTCCGTCGTCTCGGGAAGATGAAGATAATTCTTCTCTCA
>JAVHOR010000152.1:0-5880 GCA_036170175.1 Patescibacteria group bacterium
GAATTTTTCATGTCGCTTTTGCTATCATTCATTCACAGACTGTAGAAAATCATGAAAGAATAACTATACCGACATAGTGTTCTTCAAGATTCATGGCAACTCATTTAGCTCAGCTATCAAATTCGACAACTTCATTGTAGGCGATATTTCCAAGTCAGATGACTTTAGCAATACCATCACCAAGATAGACGACTTTTCCAGCATTGACACGATCTGGAGAAAGATCGACAGAATCAATTTGTTGTTCGAGTTCTTTTATGAGGCCCTGAGCGAGTTCTATGGCGGATTGAGACATAGGAAAGGAAAGTTAAAAGTCTAAAGAAAAAGTTTTGATGAACAGATGTTTTATTGTCTTACAAGTGATTCAAATCGTGCAAAGGAAACATCAACCATATCATCACCGACAAAAACGCGAACTCCTCCAGTAAGAAGAGGGTTTTCTCGTACTATTGGTGAATTTGTATTTTTGTATTGAGGAAAGGAAACATTGAGACATGCCTTGGCATAACGATTAACAAGTGGTATATCCATACTTGGAGCATATTCAATAACTGCTTTATCTTCAGGTGGATTTGCTGGATCTATAAGATTTGCTCTATTCCCTATTTGCTTCATGGAAATACGATAATTCTTCATGATCTGAAGTATATGCTCCAGTGTATCACGAGAATATGATGAAAGGTTAATTCATGCCATAGTTTAGAATTCGATAGTATTAGCATTTTTCTTGAGGAAATCAGCATTCATATCACTTGAAGAGAAGAGTTTTGCATTCATTTTTAGTGCAATATCAAGTACTTTTTTCTTCAATTCTTCTGCCAGAAGTTTGTGTTCAAGTGCGACATCAGCAAATCATTTTGTTCGAGCGACATCAGCATCACGCTGAGCCCTTTCTTCGATTTCTCTTGCTTCTTTGCGAGAGTTTTCTACTATTTCACTTGCGACCATTCGGGCATCGACACGAGATTGATCAAGAATTTTCTCTGCATCATTTCTTGCTTCTGCAAGTAATGCATCACTTTTAGCGAGTTTCTCCTCAAGATCTTTTCTTTTCATTGCCTCTTCATCAAGAAATTTTATGTAAGGAACGAAAAAGAATTTTCGAAGTACAAGAGCAACGATAATAAAATTGACAGCCTGAATAATAAACGATGAGAGGTCGAAGAGAGCGTCCATAAAAGAGAATTATAAATGTATGTACTTCACTTTCATCATTCCTACAAAGACAAGAATGACGAGAAAGGAAAATTACTTAATAAGAAAAAGGGCAGCAAAGGCAAGAAGTCCTGGAACTTCACAAAGAGCAATTGCTGTAAGCATTTTTGCATTGATATCACCAGATGCTGATGGATTGCGACCAATGGCCTGCATAGCACCCATACCGATAAGACCAATACCGACTCCAGAACCAATAACACCAATAAGTGCAAACGCTGTGTACATAAAAGAAAAAGTAAAAAAATAATGAATTCTATGAGACGTTACGGAGAGGAAGTGTCCGATTCAGCCTTCTAGAAATCAAGGAAGAAAGTATTCTCTCTTCCCAAACTTCTAATGGTGATTATCAGGAAGAGATTCGCGTAAATAGAGTGATGAAAGAGTCATAAATATATATGCCTGAAGAAATGCAACAAGGAGTTCAAAAAACCAAAATGGAAGAGAGAGAAGACGAAATCCCCCAGTTCCTCAATCTGGAATTTTTGATCCAACAAAGATAGCTACTCCGATAAGAATTGCTCCTACAAAAATATTCAGAAAAAGACGCATAGAAAGTGATCCTATACGGATGAATTCTCCAGCGAAGTGAAGCCATCAGACAAATACACTGACAATTTTTTCAGCAGTGGAATCTCCATGATAATTAAAGAGATAATGGCCAAGATGACTGACAGGACCTTTGAGATAAAAAGCCGTGAGTTGGGCTACAAGAATCACAGTAAAAGAGAGTACAAGTGTCGTAGAAAGATCAGAAAAAACAGGTCGGAGATAGCGTCCAAGCCACTCATCTTTTGAGATTATTACGAGCCAATCAGTCATAAGACCCAAAATATTTCCTAAAAATACTACCACCATTATTCCTCAAAGAAGCCACATATATCTTTTTGCTGCTTCTTTATCACCCAAAAGAGAAGTCGCATAGACAAGAATACGGGTAACAATATCGACGCCAAATGCTCGAAGTCTTGGAAAAGCTCGTGTCGAAACAGCTACATACATAAAAGCAATGAGTACAAAAAGAATTCCCATAAATATCCATGTCGAGAATATTGTGTTGGTAATATGAAGTCATCCAATAGACCAACCTTCGATTACCTCACCTTTTGGACCAAGGATATGAGGACCACTTTCTTCACTTGATGAAGCATGAATATCTCATTTTGACTGAACTTCTGGAGTAATATCTTCTGATAAAACAACAGGAGCTCCAATAGCCATTGCTGATTGCTCTACAAAACCAAATGTTGAGCAGAAAAGAATCGAGATGAGAATGTATCTAAAAGCGTGTCGCATAGTGAAAATTTCGGTCGAAGTATATAAAAATGCTCTTCTTTTGCAAATCTTTTTTCATTTAAGAATTATTTTTGCTTCGAGTGAACTATTTCTTATACTAAACATGATTTCTACTATTATAATTTTATCTCTCCTTATGTCCTACCCTACCCTTGATAAAATAGTCCTTGATACTCTTCATCTCTATCAGACAAAAAAAGATATTCCTAAAATTGATTTTTCACTATTCCAAACACCTCTCGTTGTTGGTAGCGGAAATGGCTACCACACTGGGCGTATACTTTTTCGAAACAGTCCTGCTTATTTTGCGTCTGAAGCAGAAGTCGAGAAAAAGCTCGCAAATATTCCTTCTATCACTGATGTCGTCGTCGTATCAGCAAGTGGAGAAAAACATGCCCCAATCATTCTCAATATAGCCAAGAAATATAAGAAAAATACCTTCCTTATCTCATCAAGTGAGAAAAGTCTTGGAAGAGAGATTACCGATAAGAATATCATTATGCCAAAAATTCGAGAACCTTACACATACAATACCTCTACCTATTTTGGTTATCTTTATTCTGAAGATACATCTCTGGATCTCAGGAAGCTCGAAGGATTTCTTTGTTGAGATTTCGAGAAAATTCTCAGAAATATATCTTTTCGAGAGTATAAAAGCTTTTTTATTGTACTTCCAGATACATTTGTTCTTCTGAGAGAAATGATTGAAGTGAAATTCATAGAATTATTCGGGCGGAAAATTGCCCGAGATATATTCACCTATGAGCAAATGAAACATGCTACAACTGTCGTACAAGATGAATGAGAATTTTTCCTTTGTTTTGGAAATACAAACGGAATAAAATACGGGAATAATCAGGTAAATCTTCCAATATTCCATGAATCAAGCTATGCTGGAATGATGCTCGTGACATACTATCTCGTCGGGAAAATACAGTCATCTCTTCCGCCATATTTCATGAATTCTATCGAAGACTACTGTATTCGAGCAAAGCTTCAAAGTGGATTTAATATTTCTCCTTGGGTCGAAGTATAAGTTACCCAATATTGAGACTTATTCTCCCATCACCACACATCCTGTCTTTTCGGGAACAAGATCAGCTTCTTTGAGTCTATACTTCTGGAGAGGAAATTCAGTAATTCCCATATGGGTTGCAAGTTCATGAGCAGATTCTCCATACGTGACAATCATACGAGATTCGATTTTCTCTATAAGTGGAATACTGACTTTTGATGTCGGCATAATAAGAATATCGAGATCTCAGAGAAAAGTAAGTCATTCCGGAGAAAGATCATCAAGAATATTTGGAATATATCAAACACTATACCCCTCAATGCGAAGCTGATAAATCAGAATACCTTTATTCTCATAAACATAAACAAGAAATCCTCATTTCTCATATTCTCATGGCATTTCAAGAGAAAGAGAATCAAGCATAATAGAATCTGGAAGAAATACGATACTTTTCTTCTCCGATTCAATAGAGAGAGTATTATTTTTGTAGAAGAATTCCATATAGATAAATTAAGTAAGCCCGATGATATAGACAATGGAATGAAAATCAAATATTTTTCTCCATGAGCATTCTAGGAATTTCTCCCTACATGAAATGTATGTTCTTTTCGAGAAACCCGACAACATCAGGCTTCAGAAAAACATTTTTGAGCTCCTCAGGAGTAAACCACTTATATCCAATAAACCGCTCCTCTCTGCGAGGACGTGGTTCAGATTTTCCTGTATATCTCACGAGAAAAAGTGAAACTTCCTTATGAATGATTGGCGCACCTTCAAGATATCCAGCGATAAAGGAATAGGCAATCTTATTCATGAACTTGACGACTTCGAGATCTTTCTCAGCAAGACCAGTCTCTTCTGATATTTCCCGAATAGCTGTTTGCATGGCAGTCTCATTTTTCTCTATATGTCCTTTTGGAAGAACATACTCAAGCTCATTCTTTGCATTTTTCCAAGCAAGCATGAGCACTTGTATATAATTTCAGGTTTTTCTATAGACCATACCGCCAGCACTCTCTTCATGGAGTTCTGTCATAAATGTTTATATATTAGGAAACAACTGTTTAGGAATATATCGAAAAAGAAGAAAAAAGCAAGTAGCAAAAATCTCTTACGAAATTGAAATATCATGGAAATAGAAAAATCATGAGAAAAGTTGCATTTTTCGATTTTTTTTATACCTTAGTCTCAGTTACGCGTTCGCGTATTTTCCATTGTCTCTTATCAACTTTCAATTTTTCTCATGCGTTTTCGTATTGACACCGATATCTTCCGCAAAGCCATAGATGTTGCCAGCCATGCGACTGGGACGAACAATCTCACTCCCATTCTTGAGAATATTCTCATCGACGCAGGATACAAGAGACTTGTCCTCACTGGCAATAATCTCGAAATGGCGATCGAATATATCGTCGAGGAGAAGGTTGATGTCGAGGTCGAAGGTCGTTTTACGATTTCTTCGAAATTCCTCACGGCATATATCGCCCTAGTCCAAGATAAGGAAGTCACCGTCGAGCTCGAGAAATGAGGAAGCCTCAGATTCACAACAGCTTCGAGTAATACAAAATTCAAAGGTGCAAGTGCGGATAAATTCCCTATCATACCAAATCTCGTCGCCAATACTCCACTTCGAATAGAATCAAAAGACCTTAAAACTGCTATAGAAAAAACACTTTTTTCGACAGCAGATGGAGCGATTCGCCCAGTACTTGCAGGAATATTTCTCTATGCAAATAAGGAAAAACTTATTTTTGCCTCGACTGATAGCTTCCGACTCTCAGAATTTATCGTGAAAACGAATTCTCCTGAAAGCTATACTCCTGTAATAATTCCAAAAAAAACTGCTGCAGAACTCGCTCGTATCGTCAATGATGAAAATGAGAAAATGCCAATAGAACTCTATTTTCATGAGAATCAACTTCTCGCAACTCGTGGTAATATACGTCTCTCTTCAAGACTCCTTTCAGGAAAATTCCCTGAATATGATGGATTTTTCCCAAAAGAATTCATGACAAAAACGACAGTACTTCAGAGTGATCTAGTGACAAGTCTGCGTCAAGCAAATCTCGTCGCCCGAGAAAATAATTACAATACTCGCATCAGATCCAAGCATGAATGAGTGGTCGAAATATCAACTGGAGATACGGAAGTCGGTGCATCGAGCATATCTATATCATGATCCGTCGAATGACAAGAAGATATTGTGGGAGTCAATGCTCAATACGTTCTCGAAGCACTCTCAGTAATACGGGAAGATTATGTCAGTTTTGAATATAAATCAGCACTCTCACCGATCATTATCAAGTGAGTTCCTGGAGAAGATGGGAAATATAGTTATCGTCACCTTATCATGC
>JAVHOR010000153.1:0-5857 GCA_036170175.1 Patescibacteria group bacterium
AATGATATATCCATATTGTTCTTCTCCCAATCCTGGATAAACTCCTAACCAGAATGTCTGATTCATCACAAAATCAGCATTTCTGAGATCTCCAATTACCCGATAATCTTTCACATAATCTATAAACGCCGGTTGACGAAGATAATTTCCTGCAAAGAGAAGCCTCGTTCCAATCTTTTTATCATTGAGGTATCTCATGAGCTCCTCACGATTAATTCCTGATTCTGGACGAATAGAGAGAACATATCCAAACCAACTTGGTTCGCTATTTTTTGTTGCTTCTGGAAGAATAAAGTATTTATCGAGTCACTCTTTCTTGAATCTCTTCGTAAGGTAATTCCAGTTTGCTATACGCTTCGCAATAAATCCTTCGAGTTTCTCAAGTTGAGCCACCCCAAGAGCCGCTTGCATATCAGTAATCTTGAGATTATACCCGAGACGAGAATAGATATACTTATGATCAAATCCCTTTGGAAGTTCACCCAACTGCCATTCGAAACGATTGTTACAAGTATCATCCTGACCTGTCCCACACCAACAATCTCGACCCCAGTCACGATATGATTTGATGATTTTCGCAAGGAGATTATTATTAGTGATGAGAGCTCCTCCCTCGCCCATCGTCATATGATGTGCAGGATAGAATGAGAGGGTTGCAATATCACCGAATGTCCCTGCAAATTTTCCATCGTACTTCGCGCCGAGAGCATCACAAGTATCTTCTATGAGCCAGAGATTATGCTCATCACAGATTTTTCGAACCTCACCAATATCAAAAACGTTTCCAAGAGTATGCGCCATCATAATAGCTTTCGTTTTTGGAGAGATTGCAACTCGAATCTGGTCAATATTTGCCTCATACGTTCCGATATCAACATCCACAAACACCGGCACACAACCGTTCATGATAATCGGGTTGATGGTTGTCGGGAATCCTGCTGCAACGGTAATTACCTCATCTCCAGGAAGAAGTCTACGTTCCTTCAACTCTTTTGCCGTAAGCGCAGTAAAGGCAAGAAGATTTGCTGAGCTTCCAGAATTCGTCGTCATCACATGCTTCATTCCGAGAAATGCTGCAAGTTTTTCCTCAAATAGTTTATTCCATCGACCTTCCGTCCAATGACAATCAAGAACAGACTCAATCATATATTCAAGTTCCGTCTCATCAAATACTTTTCCGCTCACAGGAACTACAGATTCTCATGGAACAAACAGTTTTTTGGTTTGTTCAACACGGAGCTGAGCATAGTCTCTGATTGATTGTGGAAGCATATTTGAAACATAAAAAAATCGATAGGAGTGTACTGATTTCAGTAGATTTATCAAACTTATCTTTCTTGAAATTTTCTTATTTCTAGAAGAGAATACTCTTTCATGTCTTCCCCATCAGCATACGCTCGATACCACTCGAAGGTTTCCTTCAATGCCTCATCCACTCAGAATCGTGGAGACCAACCGAGAAGAGTTTTTGACTTCGTGTTATCAAGGAGAAGGAGCCCTGCTTCATGCATAGATTCATCTTTTTGGATTTTATATGTTCCTTTTTCAAGGATTTCTATAGCCTTTTTCACGATATCTTCTACTCGCATCGTGTCTGATGCATCAGGGCCGAAGTTATACGCTCAGAGGTACTTATCATCTTGAAAGATCTTCTCTCCCATCATGAGATAGCCAGAGAGTGGCTCAAGAACATGCTGCCAAGGACGAACAGCATCAGGATTACGAAGAATAACAGGCTCTCCTTCTTCAAATGCACGGACGATATCTGGTATGAGTCGCTCCGCTGACCAATCCCCTCCTCCGATAACATTTCCTGCACGGACAGAAACAATCTTCTTTTCTCCACGAGCAAAGAATGAGCGCGCATAGGAAGTAATAGCCAGTTCATCCATCGCCTTCGAAGTACTGTATGGATCATGTCCTCCGAGCCTATCCGTCTCAAGATACGGTCGCATGGTTTCAAGATTTTCATATACTTTATCTGTTGTGATGAGAACTGCTCATTTGATACTCTCTGTCTGACGAATCACCTCAAGAACATTTACCGTTCCCATAACATTGGTTTGGAATGTCCACACTGGATCACGATAACTTTCACGAACAAGCGGTTGAGCTGCGAGATGAAAAACAATTTCTGGCTTATACGTATCACATACTTCTTGAAGTTTCGAGAGATCATTGATATCAGCAAAAATCTGAGTGGTAGACTGCTCAAGTCCAAGAATCGAAAAAAGATTCGGTTCAGTAGAGGGTGGAAGTGAATATCCAATTACATTCGCTCCAAGAGAATGAAGCCAGAGAGAGAGCCAAGATCCCTTAAAACCAGTAGCACCCGTGACGAGAATGGTCTTTCACTTGTAGAAGTTAAACATGTTTTTGGAAGATAATTGAGATTTTTGCTTTTGTTTCATCTGAAAGAAGTGGAGACTGATCATCAAGAGCATTTCAGAAAAGTATTTTTGGCTCTACTAGAGATTTTGGTGATATGATCACCTCAATCATGTATGGTCAATCTATCTTTTGAACATTCTGGAAAGTTTTATCCAAAGTTTCGATGTCTCAAATTCGGAAAAATGGTAGATCATATGCCTGAGCTATCTTCTCAAGATTTGGACAAGAATACCCGAGAACAGTTCAGACATTTCTTCCATCAAAATATGTATCTTGGAATTCCCTTACCATACCAAGAGATTGATTATTCATAACGATAATTCCTATTGGCAGCTTATGATAGCGGATCGTTTCAAGCTCCTGTATATTCATCTGGAATCACCCATCACCATTTATAGAAATTACCCTATCAACATCAGGGACAAAGATAGCGCCAATGGAAGCCGGTAAAGAAAATCCCATTGATCATAGTCCTCAACAATTGATTAATCTCTGTTTGTCTATAACTTTAACAGATTGTGATGCCCACATTTGGTTTTGTCACACATCATTGATAAAAATTGTACTCGGAGTAGCAATCTCTGACAGCCGAGAACATACATAATTCGGGTGTAGGTATCATTGGTTTTCCTTTTCCTGAAAAATCGGTAAAAGATCTGAAAGTTCGTGAATCTCTTGATACCAAGAATCATATGATGGATATCAACCATCTTGTTCAATTAGGCTCGTGAGGAATTTTACAAGATCAAGACATATCTGGACTTCACTATTAGGAAGTGTATAACCAAGCTCATTTTTATCAATATCCACATGTATAATAGTTGCATTCCGAGCAAAGTCATCTCGTTTTACTCCAGTTTGACGAATATCCAGTCGAGATCATAGGACGAGTAAGACATCTGCTTGGTTTAGAGTGATATTCGCATGACGAACTCCGTAACTTCAGATCATGCCAACGTATCAATCATATGAGTGATCAACGGAATCAATACCCATAAGTGATGTAACGATGGGGATATGAGAAAGTTCCAGGAATTGTGCGAGTTTCTCAACAGATCATGAAATACGAACACCTCATCAGACAAGAATAAGTGGCCGTTTTGCGTTTATGAGAAGTCCTTTTGTCTGATCTAAAATTCCAGCATCTATGGAAAGAGTTCAAGTATTATGAAGATTTTTATATTCTTCGGAGTCAAAATATGAAATAAGGTTTTCCGGATCGATATCAGTGCGTTGAATATTCATAGGAATATCAAGAACTGCTGGTCATTTGCGACCATGATTCATGAGAAAAAACGCTTTTTCTAATTCATATCGTAGCATTGCTACATCCTGAATCTGTGATGCATATTTGGTAATTGGGGTGACGATTGGAATAATCTTTGTTTCTTGAAATCCCGTCTGACGGACTCATGAATTTTCTGGAGTAATTTCAGAAACATTCACTTGACCGGTAATATAGAGAACGGGGATAGAATCGAAATATGCGCTCGCAATTCCTGTAATCAGATTTGTTGCACCAGGGCCACTTGTTCCCATAGCAACTCACGTACTTCATGAAACTCTTGCATATCACTCAGCTGCAAATGCGGCCGCTTGTTCATGTTTCATAGATACAAGGGTCATTTCTTTATTCAGGAAAGTTGAATCCTCTAAATGAGTGATCATGCCACCTGAAAGACTAAAAACTTTAGTAGAGTTTTGATTCTTTAGAAATGATACAATGTAGTCCGATGCTTTCATAATGGAATGATTAAGATTTTTTGGCCCATTCTAGCGTAGAAGACAATCCCTGTTTAAGGGAAACAGGAGCTATCTTTAGTATATTTTTCATCTTTGTATTATCTGCGACCCAAGATTTTGGTTCATGTTGATTCATTTTTTTCCCCCCATATATTGGATCTATTGATGATTTTGTCAATTCTTTTAGTATACTTACAACCTCTCAGATAGAGTGTTGTAATCAGGTTCAGATATTAAGAATGTCACCCGGATATCTACATGCTTTATCTGCTTCAAGAAAACAATCTACAACATCATCAACAGAGATAAAATCCCGAACGGAATAAGGAGAAGCAAGTTGTGGTACTATTCAGGACTTATAACTCCTGATAAGCGTTGGAATAAGTCGTTTTGGTTCTTCATATGGACCATATACAGAAAACAGCCGGTAGGTGACAATAGGAAAATTTTTTGCTTTTCCGATAAATGATACATATTGTGTAGTTGCTGCCTTCGATATGCCATAAAGATTATTCGGCTCAATTATATCTTGTTCTGACATTGGAGTATCTTTCTGACCATATTCGGAACTTGATCCTGTATTCACAAAGCACTCACACCCAATCTCAACCGCAGCATCTATGAGATGAATAGAACCCAACATATTCGCCTGAATAAGCTCATCAATGGTTAATGGAATTCTCCCAACCGCGGTACCCGCGGCAGCAACATGATATATAATCTGTGGTTGAATTATTTTAATATTTTCCAGCGTCTCTTCTCTGTTTTCAAGAGAGAAAAAGTAAGAAGTTACTTTCTGTAAAATGCTCTCAATTCGGGAAATATCTGAGTTCTTTCGAAGGAGTACATGAACATCGCTTGCTCAGAGAGAAACAAGTCGATGCAACAGATTGGCACCAACGAATCCAGTAACTCAAGTGATGAAAATTCTTTTATGTATATCAATCATATTTTACCAGATTTTCCAAAGAGCTTCTCATTTAGCCCAAAGTGATTCGAGCGTATTCTTGTTTTGGAGTGTATCCATGGCATACCAAAAACCATGATGTTTGTACGTCATGAGTTCTCCATCTTTCGCTATATTCTCAAGGGGATCCTTCTCGAATGGTATCTCATCTCATGAGATATAGTCAATAACTTTCTTATCCAAAACCATGAATCCTCCATTAATCCATGATGATTCATTATCTTTCTTTTCTGCAAATTCTATTACGGTGTCTCCATCTAACAAAAGTCGACCAAATTTTCCTGCTGGTTGGACCGATGTCAGTGTTGCGAGTTTTCCGTGATTCTCATGAAACTTCATGAGCTCATGAATGTTCACGTCGCCTACTCCATCGCCGTACGTCAACATAAATGTATCCCCTTCGATATATTTCTCTACCTGTTTCAACCTTCATCCCGTCATGGTATCGGCACCAGTGTCAACCAGAGTCACCTTCCAATCTTCTCCATTTTTATTGAGAACACTGATTTCATTTTTTCCAATATCAATAGTAACATCACTGTTATGGAGAAAATAGTTTGCAAACCATTCCTTGATAATATAGCCTTTGTAGCCAAGGCACACGATAAAATCTTTATATCAATAATGGGAATATATTTTCATAATATGCCATAAGATTGGCTTTCCACCAATTTCTACCATTGGTTTTGGACGAAGAGAAGTCTCTTCTGAAAGTCGAGTTCAGAGTCCTCCAGCGAGGATAACTACTTGCATAAA
>JAVHOR010000154.1:0-5790 GCA_036170175.1 Patescibacteria group bacterium
GTGTATAGCCAGCAAGGATTCCAATAGAATGATGATCACGATAAAATGTATCAAATGTAAATTTCAATTGATTCTTGGAAATATGATTGGTATTAATATCAATAATTTCTCCCTCTTCAAAGCTTAACTTCTGAGAAACAAACTCATATCATGTAGAATTTCTTGTCAAAATTGCTCAGGAAGCACGCTCACTTGATGATGTATCTACACTATGAAGGCCGTCAGTAAATGATCGTCCTCATTTCGAAAATGAAAGTCATTCTACAGTATTTCTGAGTGTAAATTCCCCAATCTTTCGCTCGTGAGTACCAATAGGAAGTATCTCAAAAAAGCGACATTTGTCGAGGAATGTTGCATCTTTTATATTATTACGAATATATGCAATAACATCTCTTGTCCCATATACAAAAGGAAAATCGAGCATATCAAGCACCATCTGAAATGATTCTATATGGAATCCTGTTTCTCGTAGGATCCAGCCAGAAAGCTGTGGTTTTTCACTTTGAGCCAATCGCATATCAGGAATAGTATCGTATGAGATTCCTGCACTTTCTGTCACTGAGAAGCCGGTACCAAGAAGAAACGCCATATCTCCACTCCGCAGAAGCATGAATGGATCTGAGTGAGAAGAGGGAGAAAAAAGAACAATTCGCAGAATTGAATCATCTCCTTGTGGAAGATATGTCGGCTTCATTGACTCAATAAGCTTTGAGAGACTCGTTTGAGGTGTATTCTTGGCTATATGAGGTACAGGTGTGGCTTGTGCTGGATTGGTTCGTACAGGCATCGGTCGATGATTCATCTGGCCCCTTTTTGGTGCCACATGAAGAGGTTCTTTCCTAGGAAGAGGATGAGGTTTCTCTACAGAAGACCCAAAAGTGATATCATCAGTATCACCAAAAATATGTCACATAAAAATGAAATAAAAAAATATGTTTCCTCTTCAAAGAAGAGATTTACGAGCAAACGAGTATATATAGACCCTATGGTTTGATCGACAAATTCCTAAGAAATAATTTTTCACAGAAATCTAGCGACCAGATAATTATGAGGATTGTATAAGTTATTTGAAAGAATACAAGTATTTTTTCACAGAAATAGAAATCTTGGTCGTGTCCCAGAAGTATTTTGGGATATTTCCGATGCGGAAATCTGTATCAGAGAATTCACCGTCAGGAAAGACATTTTCAGCAAAGAAAAGATATTTTTGTCGGAGAGATTCATTCTTAAGTGCTCTATCCGCAAATTCTCTATTATGAAACATATAAAAAGTAAATGATTCAGCGAAATCCTCATATTGATTGGTGGTGGCATATCCAGAAATAAAGCTCTGTATTGTCTCATTTGATTTTTTTGTATTTTTATTTTTCCAGCTAATACTATAGAAGAGATTCGATAAATCAGCATGATTTTTTGTACCTATGAGTGTATAGATATCGACATAATGCCCGATCTCATGAAGAAGAAGCTGGACAAATTCACCTTCTTTGAGAATTGTCGAAGAAAGCGTAATATTCTTTCCAGACATTTTTCCTCTTGGCTCAACCTGTGTTGCATCAATAATGATAGAAAGAGCACTATATCAAAATTGGAGCGTATCTTTTGTGAGGATTTGATTGACCAATCTTTTTCGTGGCTCGATAAGATTTCCTTTTCCTACAGACTCCACGATAAATCACTGTCCCGCTGAGACAGAAAGAGAAATACAGAAAATAGAAATGAGAAAGAGCGATCGAAAGAACATAAGTTATTATCCAGCAAGAGTATAGACAAAATTCACAAAAATATTCACGAGACCGAACGAAGCCATGAGTAGAAGAAGTCCGATAAGTGCGTAGATTCAAGTTGTTTTTGCTTTCTTGAGAGATTCATCTTCGCCGTAGGCCTTTGTATATTGGATACCTGCCCAGACAAGAGCGCCGACAGCGAGAAGGGCACCGAGAGAAATAGCTCATGTTGCTATATTTTTCACTCTGGTCTTGATTCACTCTTCATCATTTGTCTCGAGAGATGGATCTATACCAACGGTACCATCTGCACAGCCTTGAAGAAAATCTACAGTATTTGCAGTCGTATCAAAATTACAATCCTTTTTATTAGCAGCAGCAAAAACTGATGATGTTAGAAAGAACAAGCCGATTATAAAGATAAAGTATTTCATAGATAATTAGAAAGAAAGTCGTGAAGCCATGGCAATAATAGCATATGCGAGAGCAATCGTGATGAGCCCTACTGCACTGTAGGTGACGACTTTCCATGCTTTTTTCATTTTCTCTTCATTTCCTTCTGCGGTGAGAAGCTCGAAAGCAACATAAAGGAAAGTCCCAATGACAACAAGAGGAAGAGCAACCTTCAGAAGAAAGCTTTCAATATACGATAATATATCGATGATTCACAAATTTTCTTGTCTTATGAGACTATTATCTGGTGGGAGTAGAGGATCTATCTGATCCTGAGCAAAAAGACTTGATGAAAAAGATATTCAAAAAATCGTATAAAAGGATAAGATTATGAAAGATTTATATTTTGACATTTCAGATAAGGTTAACGATACCATATGCAAGACCAGCAACAATAACACCAACTATAGAATAGATCACGATGTGTCGTGCTTTTTTCATCTTTTCATCTTCTCAGACAGAGAGGACCATCTGGATGCCTCACCAAGTGATACCTATCACCCCGAGAACGCTCGCAATACCGATGCCGTATTTGATGATATTCGCGATTAGGGTCGATATATTATCTGGCGCATCTATGGTTCATCCTGGCTGATTTATATAACCTCCAACAGGTTCACCAGCAAAAATTTCTTTTGCTGTAAAAAAGATTCCAAGAAGTGAATAAATAAGTCGATTCATAAAGGAAAGTTAAATACTTCCACCAAGGATTGACGCTATGAGCTTGATAATTGCATATGAGAATAGGGCTACAAGAATAGCGACAATGTTCCATTTGATAATTATCTTTGCTTGGCTTGCTTTCTCAGAGTCACCACTTGAGAGGATATAGTAGT
The DNA here is from genome assembly GCA_036170175.1 of Patescibacteria group bacterium. GTDB lineage: Bacteria > Patescibacteriota > Gracilibacteria > BD1-5 > UBA2023 > JAGOMW01. The sequence continues at coordinate 3,017 of JAVHOR010000154.1, forward strand.
ATCCAGCAATGATAAGAGAAATAGCTGCGATAACGGGAAGAATAAAAAGAAGAATCGATGAAACACTTGAAAGTAAGGTTGTAATTGCTTCTTTTCCTCACGGAGCTTCATTCTTATTTATGGGACTAAGATTTCCAACCTGAAGCATATATGTCGGCTTTGTGAGATCATCAGTAGGGTTTGGAGAAGTTCAGCATCTATCTACGTCTGCTCATGGTTGTCAGCACGGTATTCCACCATCAGTAGTAGCGTAGAGCGGTGGGTTTTTTCAAAGAAATCAAACTATATATATTGATGTAACTATGAGAATATGAAAGAATGTCCTTAAGATTGAGTGTTTTGTCATAGAGAATGAAAGTTTGTATGAAAATATAATACCATATTCCTCGAAAAAATCCAAAAATTTGCAAAAACAACATTTTTTTATAGAATAACCCCGATTTTTTATCATTTGCCTTTCTAATTTATTTTCTATGAACATTCTTCATACTCTCATCGTCATTCTCTCTCTTGTCATCATTGTCATCGTTATGCTTCAGGCAAAATGATCATGACTTTCTATCGTTCCTGGGTCAAACGACTTTGGAAAATTCGAAAGACGAGGACCAGAAAAGATACTTCATCAATTTACTATTGGTCTTGTGGGGCTCTTTACTATTCTTTCGATGGTTTCTTATTTCATATCGTAGAGATCTCCATCTAAATATTGTTCTCATGAATCTGCGACGATTTCGTGTTCCTGTCATCTGGACATCATCCATTCTCTCTGGAATTTTACTCATTCATCTTATCTGAGTCTATATCTATGAAGGTGGGTCAAATGTGTGAGTACCATGAGGAAGTGTGAATATAGGAATGGTAGGAGAATCTCCAGGAATTCCAAATCCACTCAAATATGGTCAAAATAAGCAAACCGATCTTATTCTCCGATTTCTTTTTCGATCACTCCTCCAATTCAGAAATGATACGGGGAATTACGAATGAGATATTGCTAATTGTGATATTAGTGACCTTTCGAAAATTACTTGTGTTCTCAAGACTTGACTCTGGTCCGACGGTACAAAAATCCAAACTGAGGATGTTATAGCTACAATTCAGGCATTTCGTGCTAATCCTCCCAATGATAAAATGCGAGCATTTCTCGCTGGAGTGAGTGTCGTATCAAAAAATGAAGGAACAATAGAACTTGCATCGAAGGAAAGAAACTCTCTTATGCTTGACATTCTTACTTATCCTATTCTTCGTTCTGATATGATCGAAAGAATACGTACGGAGAGATTCTCAGGTGATTCATATCTCACATCGGGAGCATATATCTTTCTTGAAAATGTGAAAAATCCACAATATGGCTATGATCGAGTCACTCTCGCAAAAAATACAAAAAATCCTGGGGAAGGATGGCTCGATAAATATAATTTCCTTTTCTTTCCTGACGCATCTTCTCTTGAGCGATGAGCAGATAATCTCTGAATTATTGTTCCACCAATGAAACAAGAACAAATGCTTCTTGGCCCACGATTTGCGCCATACGAATACACACTTCTTGAGTATCTCGGACTTTTTCTCAATACTGATACAGTACCGTCGGATATCAGAAAACATATTATTCTTCAGATGCAGTCGAGTATATCTGGAGCGGTAGTTCATTCTGAAAGACCAATAGGAGATCTCTTTGCAAATACCAAAACGGAAAACTCTCCCATAAAACTTGAAAGAAATCTTGCAGATGTTCTCGCTCTGAAATGATATGAAAAACCTGATGAAAAGATTAGTATGCTCGGAAGAGAAAATGGAGTATTGACAGGATCAAGTATTGTGTATGAAAATAATGCTTTTATAGATACTCCTTCAAAAAATAATGTTGATTTTACTGAAGTAGCTGACGGAACTATTACTATTAGTGGAAGGGTTCCTGGTGGAGTGAAAAATATAAGTATTAATGGATATATTCTTCAGGAGTTTATTCCAGGAAACCCACGATTTTCATATAAAGTAAGTCTTGAATGATGAACACTCATTGAAGGGAAGAATACCTATATTCTCGAATTTGAAACATTTACTGGAGTCAAAAGTACCAAGGATACCTTTACCCTTTATTATTTTCGAGATCAAGAAAAGCTCAAAACAGCAAAAGATGCTGTCGAACAGGAATATCTTTCAAAACTCAATACTCCAGAACTTATAGCAAAACGTCTCGAAAAAGTGAATGAAATGAAGGTAAAAGTTCAAGCCCTTGATCCAAGATATTATTATGATGATTCCTTGAAGCCTTTCGAGCTTGAGATTGTCTATCTTGAGGAGCCGGTATCTCTCAAAACATATGCTGGGAAAGTCTCTGATGCACTTATGAATCTCAGTATAAAGACGAAGACTCGATCTATTGCAAGCAAAGATCTCACGCTTATGCTTGATAAATGAGAGAAGAATTATGATGGGATTATTGTATGATTTGATGCAAGCGGTCGTTTTTCTCATATTGCGCAGATTTTCCTTTCCACAGAAGCCAAGAATGGAATTAATTTCGCAAAGATAGAAAGCAAAGCCCTTGATGATCTTTTTGCAGCATTTCGTGTGTCATATACTACAGAGAAAGTTCTTGAGATAAAACAGAAAATACAAGAATATCTGAAGTCTGGGGCATTCTTCTTTCCTATATCGAGCCCGATCCATACGCTCTATATTGATAAGAATCTCAAATGAATACAATCATTGGATACTTTCCAAGATATAACAACGCTTTATAATGTCATATATAAAACAAGTATAAAACAAGA
>JAVHOR010000155.1:0-5769 GCA_036170175.1 Patescibacteria group bacterium
CTGAAGTGACAGCTCTTATCCATGGTACCACGCCTGATGAGCTCGATGAAAATAAAGATATTACTACAGCTATCACCACGACGAATCCGACTGATAAACTCCAGGAAGCCGTGAAGAAATCGAAACAAGTGAATTGTCGTGGAGAGAATAAATCCTATTGGGAGCTGACTGGCTCTAGTGTACCTCATGGAGATTGTCAGGAGAAAACTCTGATAGCAATGGCAGACTATACAGTGATGAGCGATGTAAATAGAAATCTATTTTTTCTAAAAGGAAGCAAGAGTACATGACCGATGATGGAAGTAAAAAAAACAATTATATACGACGACGGAAACTTTTATCATTCTTCAATTAGCCAATCATCAGATTTTAACCGACCTACAGACTGAATATGGGAAAGTATACACATACAATGACCGCTCTGTGCATCATCACCTGATTGTCAGACTTTCTTTACTTCTGCTTCTGGTGAAGGTTTTTGATTTACAAGCTTTTACCTACCAATAGGTAGTACCGGAATACAGAATGATACTCAAAATATTTCTTGGAAGAGATGGTCCTATCCAAATGGGATATACTTTCGAAAGAATTTAACGACAGAAATGCCATATCCAGATTCAGCAGCAGGTGGGGTGTCAATAACAACTACTAGTCAATATTATATCTCATATCCTCTTTCTGCCTTGCCTGGTGGAGCCGCAAGTCTCGCAAATAAAACAGTGACAATAGAGCTCATGAGTAGTCCAACAACAAACAATGCTACTATTCTCGATATGTGATCTACGTGTACTGTAAAATGGAAGGTTTCTGCAACGTCATATTGGAATTTGTCATGAATATGATGTACAATGCTTTCCTCTCAAACGAATGGTAAAATAATCCAGGTAAGGCTCAGTGCCTCACCAATATCTTTTATTATCTGAAATTCTTCCGTTTCCTCATTCATGAATCCTATTTGATCGATCATTACTCGTATCTCCATTTCAAATTAATTCAATATAAAAAAACAGCCACTTAGGGCTGTTTTTTATTATCTCCTTTTTTATCCTTGATTGGATAAATTTACCACGAGGGTTCTCGTGAGATTCTTAGTTCCTCCAGTTGGAGTAATGACTATCTGAATAGTAAAACTTCTAATAAATCAAAAGGTATTTGCTGGATCACCTGGTATCGGAGAGCCGACGTCATATGATCCATTAATTACTCACTGTGTATTATAGGAGAATCATGTAACGACCCCATAATCATCTACTGTTGGTAAACCAATGATAGAGCTTACCTGGAGCGTTCGTCCAAGTGGATCAGTCACTCCAGAAAGTGCTCAAGTAGTGATAGTTATTGGATTACCAATTTGATCTCAGAGTGTGAGAGGAGATATGGTGGCACTTCCTGCTGGTGCGACATCATTGATCGTGATCGTTGCAGTTTTTGCGACAGGAGTACCAGCATCTTTCACTGTGTAGACGAAGGAATATGATCCTGGCATCACGCTTCCTGTGAAGGTGAAGCTTCCATTTGGATTGATCGTGAGAGTCCCAGTACTTGGTGCGGTCTGAAGTGCGTATGTGAGCGTGTCACCATTGGCATCGGTCGCGGTGAGTTGTCCGCTGTAGTTCATCGAGAGGCTTGCATCTGTGGTGAAGCCAGTGAAGGTAGGGACGGGAAGGATGTTGGCGGCGGCATCGACAGTGACACTAATGTTTCCTGTGAATGCTGCGAGTTGTGGATCTTTTGCTGTGACAGAGACGATATATGTTCCTGCCGTGAGAGATGATCCTGATGCGGAGAGCTTGAGAGTATTGCCTACGATGGTGAATCGAGTATCACTTGTGGTGTAGGTACAATTGTTTCCGCTTTCTGCATCGACACAATTAAGTGTTCCTACTGTCTGACCAGCGGTGAGAGATCCAGCGGTGAGAGTAGCTGGAGCAGTCATGGAGACTGCTGTCGGAGGAGTATTCGGTAGAGTATCGACAGTTATAGTCCATGTAGATGTCGCATTTCCTCCATTTCCATCAGAGATAGTATATGTGACGACTGCTGTTCCAGAGAATCCAGAAGTTGGAGTGAATGTGAGTGTATTATTTCCATTTTTTACGACGGTTCCATTGGTCGCTGTCGGAGTACCAGTAATGGTGAGTGTATCTCCATTTGCATCGGTATCATTGGCGAGGACATTCATCGTGACAGGAGTATTGTAGGCTGTTGTCGAAGTATCTGGATTGGCTACGGGAGGAGTATTTGGTGGGACATCGACAGTGACACTAATGTTTCCTGTGAATGCTGCGAGTTGTGGATCTTTTGCTGTGACAGAGACGATATATGTTCCTGCCGTGAGAGATGATCCTGATGCGGAGAGCTTGAGAGTATTGCCTACGATGGTGAATCGAGTATCACTTGTGGTGTAGGTACAATTGTTTCCGCTTTCTGCATCGACACAATTAAGTGTTCCTACTGTCTGACCAGCGGTGAGAGATCCAGCGGTGAGAGTAGCTGGAGCAGTCATGGAGACTGCTGTCGGAGGAGTATTCGGTAGAGTATCGACAGTTATAGTCCATGTAGATGTCGCATTTCCTCCATTTCCATCAGAGATAGTATATGTGACGACTGCTGTTCCAGAGAATCCAGAAGTTGGAGTGAATGTGAGTGTATTATTTCCATTTTTTACGACGGTTCCATTGGTCGCTGTCGGAGTACCAGTAATGGTGAGTGTATCTCCATTTGCATCGGTATCATTGGCGAGGACATTCATCGTGACAGGAGTATTGTAGGCTGTTGTCGAAGTATCTGGATTGGCTACGGGAGGAGTATTTGGTGGGACATCTGTGGTGAAATTCTTTGTCTGATTGACAGCGACAGTCGTGTATGAATTATCTGGGTTTTTTCTTTCTTTTGTACCTACAAGAGTGATGGTATAGTCAGTTCCTGCTGTAAGTCCTGTGAGAGATTTGTTGGCTCAGATAGGCCATGAAGTTGCTCAGGCTCCTCCAGTGAGAGTACATGTTCCTCGCACTCCATCAAGATCGGTAATATTACAATGAGCGAGAGCACTGTCTGTCGTGATATTTGTGACATCAAGTGTGACAGTTGTCGGAGAATCTATACCTGCTGCATCTGTGGTGAAATTCTTTGTCTGATTGACAGCGATAGTTGAGAATGAATTATCTGGATTTTTTCTGATTTCTGTACCAGTGACTTTGAGAATATAATCAGTTCCTGCTGTAAGTCCTGTGAGAGATTTATTGCTTCAGATAGGCCATGTGGTGATGACTGTACCTCCTGTTGTTGTGAGAGTACATGTTCCTTGCGCTCCATCAAGATCGGTAATATTACAATGAGCGAGAGCACTGTTTGTCGTGATATTTGTGATATCAAGTGTGACAGTTGTCGGAGAATCTATACCTGCTGCATCTGTAGTGAAGTCTCTAAGTTCTTGAACAGAGAAAGGTGAAATAGTATTATCAGGATTGAGGATATTTTTTGTCCCCATCACTGCGAGTGTATATGTCGTACTTGGTGTCAGTCCTGTGAGAGGATGATTGGCTCCGATAGTCCAGCTTGCTACGAGCGCTCCAGTCGATTTATTTCTGAGAGTACAGGTTCCTGTCGCTCCATCAAGATCGGTGATATTACAGGCTGCGAGAGCACTATTGGTCGTAACGGCGGTAGTATTTAGTGTGACAGTTGTCGGAGAATCCTTTGCGAGAAGTGTCGTGAATGGAGTACTTATTTTTACACTTTCCCATACTGGAGTTCCGTCTGCTTGGAGACGAGCAACTTCGGCAGTCGTGATCGCAGAATACGTGGTTCCTGGCTTAAGATTTTTGAATGCACAATTTCCATTCGCATCTGGAGCGACTGACTGACCATCGACACTACAGAGCTGATTGCGGATACCATCGGTATCAGCGATCTTGTATTGGAAATTGATATCCGTATATCCAATATTCGTGAGCGTCGGAGCGATGAGACTCGTCGGAGAATCGCTATAGAGCTTGAATTTGATTTCTGCAGCTGGACCTGTCTCCACTTGTCCAGGAAGTGTCGCATTGACTCCGCGCAAACTCACCGTGTGATCCCCGTAGCTTAGTGCTGAAATATTCACTGGAGAGGTACAAGCCGTGAATGCCTTGCCATCGAGACTACACTCATATGTCCATGGTGATACTGGAGAAAAATCGATCGTGACGGATCGGTCAAGATGGATTGTGGTTTTGATTTTTGAAATATCGAGTGCTGCAGGAATTTTCGCTGTATCTGTGACTTTATCTGTCGATTCTTTGGTCGTGACACTTACGACTTCTCCAAGTGCTGCGACTGATCCGACGCCATGTGTAGCATGATCGCTCGCGAGAGTACGGACAGAATCCGGGACCTTGATGCTTCATTTTGTAGGACGAGTGAATGAAGGTGCTCATGCAGGATAGTATGTGACTCATCCTACGACGGTCGTATTCGTCGGAGTTCATGGTGTCTGAGTAGAATTGGTTCCGATATATCCTGCCCAATTTCGAGAGAGTGCTTTCTCGACTTTGACTCAGATACTCGATGATCCACTGGATCCGAGGATAGAAGTCGAAAGCTTGTAATCTCATCCGAAATATTCTCACGCGACTCCTGCGATTGCCTGAGTTCCGAGACGATTCTCTACAGCACCGATTGTGAGAGTGACTTGACCATTTTGTCCGATGAAGAATGATGCTCCACCACGAACAGTATTGACTGTATCTCAGACGAATGACGTCTTCGTCGTCGCGATAGTCGTCGTCTCTATAGTGCGGACAAACGCTGCAAAATCAGATACGGAAATACCGACACTGCGAGCGACAGTCGTATCGAGGAGTGTCGTATTTCCTCTTGCTCTCATATATTCGACGAATGCTCGAGCAATAGGAGAGGTATCACTTGGTGCGTATTCGACACGGATATATCCACTCTGTCCATCGATATTTTCTCCATCGAATTTTCTATTATCATATGATATTCCTGCATCTTCACGACCATAGCCAGCGCCAGCAATGACGACAAGATCAGGACTTACCTGGACTCCAGCCGTTATCAGTGCGCGAAGTTCATTTTGTCCGACTATTGCATTCCCAGCGAAAGAGAATCCTCTCATATTCATCTGAGCACCGAGCTGTGCTCCGTTCCCAAATCGAGAATTTACAGGACCGAGTGTCGGCTCGATGCGAGAAATACGAGACTCTTCTTCCTTGAAGATATAAGGCGCTCCTGTCTCTGGAACATTCTGACAGTCGATGACTCACCGAAGTGCTGTCACTGTAGCCTTCTGATTTTCAGCACATTTTCCATTTTCTGGAGGAGTCGCATTTGCCTGCCCCATAGAGAGAGCTCCGACCACCACCAATCCAGCAACACTATTCTTAGCCATAGGAGAAAAATTAAAAATTACCCATACATAATACATGAAACTCTATAATGTCAAATAGAAATTCTGAAGAACTTTTTTTCTTCTTGAAGATTCAGAAAGAAAGTATAAGTTATGGTTATGCCAACAACAACTTACACTCTCGATGCCGAAGAAGAAAAGATTCTTGATTTTGTAGAGTCTGGAAAATGGACCAATCCCCCCAATTTTTCCGAGCTCAAAAAAGATCTCATGCTTGGAGCGAGAGAACATGTCCGTCGCAAGCCTGTGACCATCAGACCTATATACAGTCTGCTCTTGCACAATTTGTCGAGAAAGAAATGATAGAGAAATAGGAATATCAATATTCTTGCATTCAGGTAAAGATCAATATAATAAGG
>JAVHOR010000156.1:0-5725 GCA_036170175.1 Patescibacteria group bacterium
TGGGATGCAAAAAAATATGGACGTGATTTTGATTTTTCTCGATGATTTTTTGAACAATGGGGTGAACTGAAAAAAGTTATTCCTATGCCAGGAAAGGCAATATCACGAATTATGGAGAACTCAGACTACTCGGATAACTGTAGTGGACTAAAAAATTGCTATCTTTGTTTTAATACAGGTGACAGTGAGGATTCACTCTATTCTATTGATATGTGGAATTCTGATAATTGTGTAGACTGTCTGGGCATCTTTGCGTGTCATGACTGTTACGAACTTCTTGATTCACGAAATTGCTATGATACACACTTTTCATTCGATATTAAGAATTGCCATAATTCATCATATCTCTATGATTGCGATGGATGTAGTGATTGTTATGGGTGCTTTGGTCTTGAGAATAAACAATTTTATATATACAATGCTTGTTATAGCGAAAAGGAATATCATTCACGAGTTTCTAGAATCAAAACTCATACTCAAAAAGAGCAACATGATTGCGTACAGATATTTTTACAACAGTCATGATATACTTGATATAGAGTAAAAAACCTCTGATCGGAAAATATCATATCTTCTTCTCGAGTATTTGATTCAAAAAATGTATCATATTCTCATATTATCAACAATAGTGAAGATATCAGATATTCTAAATGATTGCGCTATACTCGTCTTGCAATGGACTACGATCAGTGGTGAGATCAGGTTGATAAGGTTTATGAATGACATCAAGTATGAGAATCTGCAAATAGTGTATATTTTTCTGTCTGTGTATGGGCAAATGTATCAGATGTTTTTTACTCTGCTTATTGTGTTGATAATGTAAGAAATTGTTTTGGCTGTATTGGTCTTAGGGAAGCTGAATACTGTATCCTCAATAAACAATATACGAGAGAAGAATACAATACCTTTGTACCAAAAATCATAGAACACATGATGGAAAGAAGTGAATGGTGAGAGTTTATTCCTGCAAAATACAGTCCCTTTGGATATAATCAGACAATGAATATAATAAAACATCCTCTTTCAAGAGAGGAGGCAAAGAGAGAGTGATTCATATGGTCCGATTATGAAGCTCCATTCCCGAAAGTTAAGAAGATTATAAATGCTCGCCTTCTCCCAGAAGATATCACAAAAATTCCTGATGATATTCTTAATTGGGCAATAGAATGCGAAGTCACGGGAAAACCATTTCGGATTGTAAAACCAGAGCTCGAATTCTATCGCAAACATAATCTTCAAATTCCACACAGACATCCGGATCAAAGGTATATTGACCGCCTGAAGTGGTACTTCAATTATTAGTTAAGGATAAATAGGATTTTTTGTATGTTCTTTTGGGCAGGAATTATATATTCTAAGACAAAAAGTTAGAATAAAACCGTCATATAGTTTTACTTCATAACTCAAATTAATTTAATAAAATCCTCCGAATTATTCAGAGGATTTTTACTATAACTCTATGTCTATTTTGCACGTTCGAGATATTCTCCCGTCTCAGTATTGATAATGATAGATTCATCTTGATTCACAAATCCAGGAACCCGGAGCTCAAGTCCAGTCTCAAGTTTTACAGTTTTATCTACCTTGCCATCAGCTGTATTCCCAGCGACTGATGGATCGGCCTCGATCACCTTCAGGGTGACACGAAGTGGGAGGACAATACCGATGAATCTTCCTTCATATGTCTGAAGATCACACACAAGTCCTTCTGTAAGATAGAGAGCGTTGTCACCAACATCATCAGCATGGAGTTCGACAGTCTCATAGGTATCTTGATTCATAAATGCATAGGTATCTCCTGATGCATAGAGATATTCTGCTTTCGCTCGTTCGAGAGTAATATCTTCAAGTTTTTCTTCGCTATCCATCATTCGATCCGTCATATTCCCAACGATAAGATTCTTGAGCCGCATTGCTACATTGGTAGCACCACGACCTCCTCGTTTCATTTCATGTTTGACGACAAGCATGAGATCATTTCCGATTTTGACGACCGTACCAGGACGAGCCTTGAGAGCTGTGAGCATAAGAGATAATTTAAAAACAGGCGGATTATAATAAGAAACCATGAAAAAGCAAAAAATTCCAGATAAGAAAGCTGGAACTTTAATAAATCTGAATGAATCAATCTTAAATACTCATTTGATTATACATTTGGCTTTGTTGTAATAATCTTTTCTTCAAAATACGATGCAAGGACCTGTATTCCGACATGTTCTCATCCAGCAAAGAAAAGTCATGTACCAACTCAAGCATTGAGAAGGATATATTTCTCCTGTTCAGTGAGCTTGAAGACATCCTGAAGGACATCAATCGATGCTGGAGATTGTTTCAGAAGCAGTTGTATCGATGAATTTGTCACTACTGCCTTCCCATATTGACTACTCATAAAATCTTCAATATCTTGTGTGATTGTAGTAATAGCAAGTCCATACTTTCGGGCTCGTTTCACAAGTCCAAAGAGGAATTTTGCAGAGTCTTCATATTGCATGATATTCCATGCTTCATCAATAACAAGCATTCGTTTTTTTTCACTTGATCGTGCGATATTCCAGACATAGCCGAGAAGGATATGCATAGCAATCGGTCGAAGAATATCGTCGAGATCACGAACTGAGAAGACAACAAGTCATTCCTTGAGGTCAACATTCGTCGATTGGGAGAATACCCCAGAAAAAACTCAATTGACATATTTATCAAGTCGTTCGACCAATCCTCGTGCTCATTCCATAGTCTCAAGTACTGAGACAAAATCCTTCATGAGTGGGATTTCTTTACCTTCTGCAGTATCATCTTCCATCGTGATCCCCTTGAGTGAATAGGTTGTGATGAGTCCCCGTTCGAGTATAGCTTCTTCACTTGGAGTGATAACTCCGAGCATAAGATGGAGAAGTCCAAGCATGCTCACGACAGAACCCCTGAGAAGATCTCCAGGATGAGTCTCGGTATCTTTGAGTGATCGAGGAAGATCGAATGGATTTATGTGTTCGTCGGAATTGAGAGTGATATTGAGATATGTTCCTCATACAGTGTCGACAAGAGCCCTATATTCATTATCTGGATCCAGGACAATCACATCAGTTCCGAGCATAAGTGAACGAAGAATTTCGAGCTTCACAGCAAAAGATTTTCCTCATCCTGATTTTGAGAAGACACACATATTTGCATTTTCTGTCTTAAATCGGTCAAAGATAATTAATGAATTATTATGTGTATTGATCCCATAGAATATACCCTCATCTTGAGAAAGTGAATTTGAGCTAAATGGAAATGTTGTAGAAAGTCATTTTGTCGAAATATTTCGAAAAACATTCACCTCATCGCGAGCAAATGGACCAGTAGCAATAAATCACTGTTCTGATCGAAGAAATGCTTGTTTTGTGAGAATATTTCTTCCTGCAAGCATGACATCAAGTGTATTCGAAAGGCGCTTCATTTCTTCCTCACTCTCTGCATACGTCGTAATATAGAGAGAGAAATGGAAATATTTCTCTTGTCCTCGTGTAAGTGATACTTGGAGCTCTTCTACATCTTGCATCTGAGCGTCAAGATGAGGATCTCCAATAAGTCACTTTTCCCGATTGATCGCATATTGTGATCGAAGTTGTGTAAGTCGCTTTCGAAGATATCGCGTCACCCGAGCAGAATCTACTGGATAAATAAACATGGATACATCGAACTTTATATCCCAATTGATAAGTGGTGAGAGCCAATTTCATTCAAGAATATCAGGATATGCGTACGTAAAAACTGTCCGAATATATGTATCTCCAATTTGGAGTTTTGTCGCATCAATACGCATCATAGCAGGAGCGATCATATCTTTGACAAATGCAAGCGCTTCCTTATATTCCTTTTCCGTTTGTTTGAGTTCGAGCGCTTCTTCTTTTGTAATTTTATAATTAGGATCGTCGATATTAATACTATTTCTTAGTAAAATATCTTCGATTGGCGAAGGTGTCGAAGGTGTCGAAGGTGTCGAAGAAGGTGTCGGTATTATATCTAATGGCTTCTCTACAGGCATAGTAGTTGCATCCGTAAGAGAAAAAACCTTTTCTCCTCATAATGAATCAATAAAATTCATCTCCTGAACCTCGAGTCATTCGACATCTCAGGTGTAGTTATTTTTTACGAGATCTGCGAGAGAAAGAACAGTCATGAAAGGAAAAATCAGGTGTATGAAAAGCTATATATTTTTAAAGTGTTTTTGCATCGATTACCTTTCTTCCCCAATTCCATTCAGTAATACTCTCATTATTAATTATATCTGCTAAAGTGCTTTGGGTTACTCCTCTCATACCAACATTTCTTGCAATAAAAAGAGTTATATCATCATATTGTTTGTGCTTGTATCCCATAAATGAAGAGAGGTCTATGGTAATCTGACGAAAAATATTCTCGGCAGTTTTCACCTCCGTCTTCATTATAGACTCGACCATTCTATCGATTCCGAAAAGAAGTCAATTTTGTTCGCTACGATACCGTGCCTCAGTAATACCATCAGTATAAAGGATAATAATATCCTCTTTCTCAAAGAGAATCTGTTGCTCAACCAATGCTTTTGAAGAATCACGAACCATACCAAGTGCAACTCATCATGATTTTACTTTGAAAACTTTATTTTCTCTAGCTTTATAGACAAGGAGATATTCGTGTCATGCACCAGTATAATAGAGCGCTTTATTATTCTCATCCCAACGCAACATCACACAGGTCATCATCATATTTTGTTTTATACGTGGCTTCAAAATACGATTAGTCTCAGCCAGGACTCGAGCGCTGCTCTCTTCAGAAACAACGAATGCTGATACGAGGGCGTTTACCATCATCATGACAAAACCGCTTGGAACACCGTGCCCAGTGACATCACCTATATAGATATAATAATTATTATTTTTCCCAAGAATAATATCGAGCGAATCTCATCCTACTTCTGATGCTGGTGTCGTTGCCATGGCAATCTCAAGCGAAGGAATCACAATATTCTCATTTGCAATAACATTTTTTTGTATTTCTGATGCTATTTCTACTTCGGATCGAAGTTTTCGTCCATCTCTGAGTTCTTGTTTGAAAACTTTTAATATTTGAAGACTTTTAATAAAGAATGTGATAATATAATTCATTCCTTTGCTCCAGCTATTTGGAACGAGATTTGGCTCTTCATCAATTCCCGTCATGAACTTTGCAATACTCTGATTGAGCTTCTGTATAGGACCAATATATGCCTTATAAATTATAAGATACAGGATTGGTGTACCGAGAAGGAGAAGTGCTCAGGCAGGAACAGGAAGTGTTTTAACAAATCCACTCAAGAAACCACTTCATCAAAACCCGAACACGAGAAAAATGTCGAGAATAAACAGGAGAATGACGATGATTGGGAGGATCCTATGCATTGTGTGAGGTTATTGAATTGGTGTTTCAGGGTTTTGGGTTGATGGTATTTCGGTTTCTTCTTGTACTATACCCATTCTTGCTTCGATTTCCATATCGACATATTCTTTTTTTCGTCCATACATCTTTCGGGAATATTCTTTGATAATTTTTGAGACCTCTATATTCTTATAAGTATTATCCCAAATAGTCTTGAGATCAAAAGGACGAGTCGTTGCATTATCAATATTGAGCTTGCAATATGTCGTAAAGTTCGCGATTCCAATGATATCTTGCTGTGAAATCATTGGAGCATATTATATTTCGAGATATTCTGCATCCTCACCACCAA
>JAVHOR010000157.1:0-1282 GCA_036170175.1 Patescibacteria group bacterium
GAAAAACCAAAAAATGAAGTGCATTAAATCGCTCCCTCTTGGCAATATCGAGTGCGACAAGGAAAATAATAATTCCAGAAATGATGAAGAAGAGTTGGAGGAGATTCACGAGGAGAAAAAACAATCGAGAGAAACTTTGCAAAATTCTGGATTTCTCAAAAACAAGAAGTTCGAGACAGAAAAAATTTTTCGAAAGGAGCTTACTGACCTGTAAACAACTACAGAACAAAATTTTTCTAACGAAGAAATTCGTAGTTTTTCAGAGATTCCTTTACTTTTGTATGGGACGAGTATAATCAGAAGCATTCTAAAGTCAAAAACATGCAGACAGTCTGATGAGAAAATATTCTCATAAAAAAATCCACTTCAAAGGATCTCTTCGAAATTATGAAGGAACACCGGGGAGTACAAAAAGAAGATGAACGATTATTTTTCGATCCAGCTATTCGTGATCTCCACGATCCATATCTTCTCCCAGATATGGAAAAAGCTGTGAAGCGAATACTTCAAGCTCGAGAAAGAAAAGAACGGATGGTAATTTTTGGTGACTATGATGTCGATGGAGTCTCGAGTACTGCTATCCTCGTGAAGTTTCTCACTGAGATTGGATGTAAAGTATCCTATCGTCTTCCTCATAGAGTGCATGATGGCTATGGTCTCAAGGAATATTTTTTTGATGAACTCGCTCTAAAATGAGTCACTCTCGTCATTACTGTCGATTGTGGGACACGCGATATCTGACCGATCCGACATGCAGAATCTCTCGGCATCGATGTCATCGTCACTGACCATCATGCTGTTCCTGATAGTATTCCAGAAGAGGTCGTCGCGATCATCAATCCAAAGCGAAAAGATTCTCTCTATCCATTCCAAGGACTTGCTGGTTCTGGGGTAGCATTCAAACTTCTCCATGGGATCCACCTCGCCCTTAATCCCTCTCCTAAAGGAGAGGGAAACTGGGAAAACCCCCCTTCTCTGAAGGAGAAGGGGTTGGGAGATGAGGTACTCACTCGGTATATCGACTTCGCCTCACTCGGTACTGTGGCAGATTGTATGCCGCTCATATGAGAAAATAGGACAATCACCACTCTCGGACTCAGACAAATGCAACAATCAGAATCTATCGGACTTCGAAACTTTCTCGAAGGACATGAGCAGATCGAATGAAATGCGGATATTATCGGATTCCAGATTGGTCCTCGCATCAATGCTGCTGGTCGCATGGACACACCACTTACAGCGCTCAGGTGGCTCCTAGCATGAGAGGGTCGTACGGATGAAT
>JAVHOR010000158.1:0-5630 GCA_036170175.1 Patescibacteria group bacterium
CAAAAAATGTGTCGATTGGAGCAAGATACAAAAGAATGATTATCTGAATGCTATGGTGCACAGTGCTGCTGATGGCGATATCATTAGACACCTTCTCAAGGGCGCACTCACGGACGAGATCGAGAGTCGGGAAATGTTTATGAAGGGAGTAGATTATTCTTATTACTATGAAGAAAATTAAAATATATGACACAATGGCATCATCAGGATATATCTGCTTTTCTCATTCTCCTGTTGCTATTACTCGAGAGCTTTCTTCTGTTGAGAATATATGATCTTAGTGAATTCATTCACTAAGATCATGGATAGATAGGTGATAAACAGAAAAATAAGTTGTATTTCTTATCAAAATATATACAATATTTACGACTTAACTCCTAAAATTCATATAAAATGTATAAAAGAACTATAGAAGATACAGTTATTGATGATTTCTTTTCTGGAAAGATCATTATGATCCTCTGAACAAGACAAATAGGGAAGACGACACTCGTGGAAGGAATATTAAAACAGAAATTTTCAGAAAAAGATATAATTCAATTTAACTGAGACTATACTGATGATAGAGAGCTTCTAAGTGAAAATACTCTCAAGAAACTTGATCTATACATACAAGATAAGAAGATTATTTTTATCGATGAAGCACAAAAAATAGAAAATATAGGAAATACCCTCAAGATCATTGTAGACAAGTATAAAAATACTAAACAAATTATAGTGACAGGATCTTCGAGTATCAATTTACTTGATCTTACAAGTGAACCTTTGACATGAAGAAAAATTGTTCATATGATGTATCCTATTTCAGTCACTGAAATAATAGATACATATGATATAAAAGTTCTTTCTGATCAGATAGAAAACCTTATTCTTTATTGAAGTTATCCAGCAGTATTGAAAGAGAGAACTTTTGTCGAAAAGGTAAATACTCTTAGAGAACTTGCGAATTCAAGCCTCTATAGAGATATCTTAGAATTTCAGCAAATAAAGAATAGTTTCATTATTATGAAGTTACTCAAGCTCCTTGCTCTTCAGATCGGAAAAGAAGTTTCTATCAATGAGCTTGCTACTACTCTATGAGTAGATACAAAGACAGTAGATCGGTATATAGATTTACTTGAGAAGAGCTTTATTATATTTCGACTTCCTCCATATTTTACAAATAAGAGAAAGGAACTTAATAAATCGAATAAGATATATTTCTATGATTTATGAATAAGGAATACAATAATAAACGATTTTAATAACTTATCGAATAGAAGAGATGTTTGAGATCTATGGGAGAATTTTTTGATCATAGAGAGAATAAAACAGCGATCATATTTGAACATTTATTCAAATATATATTTCTGGAGAACATACAATCAACAAGAAATAGACTACATAGAGGAATATGATGGAAAAATCCATGCTTATGAATTCAAATGGTGAGATAAACAAGCGAAAGCTCCAAAATCTTTTCGAGAAACATATCCAGAAAGTAGCTTTGAAGTGGTAAATAGAGAGAATTATCTTCTCTTTGTACTCGGGAAAATATAATATACTTCCAATGAAAAAACTCTTCTGAAAAACAATACAATCTTCACTTCGAAAAATGAAGAATGTTAAACTTATACCTATAGGAGTATTAGTATGTATTTTTATTTTTCTCAGTATTCTTCTCCTGGTTCCAAAGACTCAAGATGTATGAGTTGCAGGGAAAATCATAATGCCTCCTGTTCAAAATGTATGAGTCGTAGAAAAAGTCACAATGCCTATCCAAGTAGTACCCACCAAAAATGAAGTCACAAAAGACCAATCAGAAGATATACGAGAAGAGACGGTTCGTGGAACTTCTATGCTTCCGCTCATCACAGATGGACAGACTATCAGATATAGTCATGGATATTATAGGGATCACCAGGTAGAGAGATCAGATATCGTCATAGCAGATGTCGCAGCACATAGTGGCCTCATCATCAAGAGAGTCGTATGAATTCCTGGGGATTCGTGGAGCTATTCTGGAGGAATCATCACTTTGAATGGAAATATCCTCAAGAATACAGCAGGTGAAGTATACAATATTCAGTCAAAAATGCTCACACTCTATAGCGATTCGTATCCGATAATTCCACGAGATACTTTTCTCATTCTCGGAGATCAGATATCCGGTACGCTTGATGCGAGCAAATTCTGACTTATTTCACTTTCTGAACTTGTCGGGAAAGTCATCGAATATTAAAATTCGTGAAATTATGAGTGATAAGTGATATACTAAAACTATTAAATAACTGTGTATGTTTCTGTCATCCTGAGGCACGAAGGATCTGCTTTGTATTCGGAACAATGGACAGATTCTTCCTATCGTCAGAATGACAGAAAATGAAATGGTTTCAGTATAAGTAGTATTTCCAAATAAAAAATTTCAATTCTGATAAATGTATAAATGTCTCAGAAGTTCTATAATTTATGATTTTTCTTGAAAATTTCTCTATTTACTATTTTCATACACATTTTCCATTATACGTCTATACATTCTCTTACCTTACTCTTGGTAAAATAGAGAGTTTTGTATATAATTTAGAAGAATATTATTCTCTTCATGTTCAAGAAACCGCGCTTTATTCTTTTTGCCGTAGCATCCTTTCTCAGTATAGGAATTTTCATCATCTCCTTTGCACAAGATGGGATTTTTTTTCTATGAACTTTTGGTGAGATTCACAATACAGGAAGTTTTTCTACAGGGTGAAATGCAGGGATTACATCATTCGATATGGCTCCAGCAGGCTATTCTGGTGCTCAGGTAATCACATTTGCAACATCGACAGGAGTTTATCTCACAGGTATATTCTGGCTTCAGACGGTCTGATGGGCAACATTTTCTGATGTCGGAATGGGCATGACAGAGATGGTTCCACCATCAGCATGAAAAAGCTTTACTGATCCATGGTATCTCTCAGGCTATGCATGGAGTGAGAATGCATGATGGATAAAGTTCAATCATGGGGAATCCATGGCTTCATGAGTGTGGTTTATTCCAAATACAACACTTCTCAAAGGGTATGCGTGGAGCGATACTCTTGGCTGGATATCCTTTGATTCTGGTGCTATTAATGTTGGAAGTGGATTTATCGGAAAATTGGGAATAGGTGGTAGTATAGGAGGAAATAAATCATTTGATACGCTCTATTCTCCATGAACTGCTGTGAATGTCGCGAGTCTTGGCCGATTTCTCAATACAGTACGAAAGAATATCAGTATAATTTCTCGAAATGCAGAAGGGAATCATAAGATCAATATAGGCTTCTGAGGCGCCTCGCCAGTAGCATTCAATCATTCTATGATATTCAAAATGACAGATAATCCATCAGATACATATCTCACCTATTCAAAAATAAATACATCATTTGATAATCTTTGAGAAAAAACACGATCGCTTATCGTTGTCTGAGGAGATCTCTATATTGATGAAGATGTCACTTCTCCTCCTTCTTTCTGATTCCCACGGACACTTGTCGTACTCAAGAATGAAGCATGACAGTGAGGAAACATTTATATCAAATGAAGCGTAAAGACTATCAATGCAAGTCTTATCGCAGAGAGGACAATATGGTCTGGAGATGATATTGGTGTTCCTGGCGGAAGCTTATCACCCTACTACAATCATACCGCACGATCGCTTCTTACAAATATTCCCAAGACACAACTCTCCATTCGAGGATTTATCGCTTCCTACAATACTATCTGAGGGGCTGCAAAGCTTGGGGAGTCTGTATGTCCAGCATTTACCAAGAATTCGAATGAGGTTTGTGACTTTCAAAATGCTGTAGCTTATGATTGGAATTATTTTAGACAATTTGATTCAACCGCAGGGAATCGTGCCTACAAAGATAGCTCCAAAGATGCGTATTCCGTCATCATGGAACCTGATCCTCGTGTCATACAGGATCCTCCGCCGGGGCTTGAAGATGTTCGAGATTAGATTTTTACATTCTTCCTTTTCCATTATGTACTCGCGTATTATTTCCCTCCTTCTCATCGGTCTTCTCCCTCTTCTCATGGAAGACTCTCTCGCTGCAGTGATATTTCCTGCGACAGGGCCGAGCGGAAGCGATGCTTGAGGAAGTTTCGGAACATACTTCAAGAATCTTATCGAGAATCCCTGTCCAGTCGGACAAGTCATCAATGGATTTAGTACAGGATCATCCAATTATGGTCAGCCGAATTGTATCATCCCAGTACTTACTGAGCTTGATCCACAGGTCTGAGTTAACACTGTAAACTATCTTTCGAAATGGAATGGAAGTGCTCTTGTCACAAGTGCCGTCTATGAAAGTGGCGGAAGTGTCGGTATTGGTAAAATTCCACAAAGTTCATTTACCCTTGATATCAATGGCAACACAGTAACAAGAAATGATCTCTATGTATGAGGAAATCTTATTGAATTTAGTACGACAAACTATAAATTATCATCAGTAGGGGATAGTTGGCTCGGCTGAATTTCGGGTAATGTCGGTATTTGAACTAAAACTCCATGAGCTCCACTCGATGTCTCAGGTGCAGTACGAACAAATAATCAATTCATTTCTACGGTTGCTACTGGTACTGCTCCATTTGCAGTCACTTCCACAACACTCAATACCAATCTTAATGCAGATATGCTTGATGGATATCAAGCTGGAAATGCTACAGGTCAAGTCCCAATATCCAATGGAACACTCAATACCAATCTCAATGCAGATATGGTAGATGGTCTCTATGCTTCTTCATTTGCCACATCTTCCGCAGTCGCAGGAACGACCAACTATGTATCCAAATTCACGAGTGCTAATGTAGTAGGAAATTCTCAGATTTTTGATAATGGGACGAATGTAGGAATTGGGACGGCAACACCTTGAGTAAAGCTCGATGTTAATGGTGATATTAGAACAACAGGAATAATCTTTGGGGATACTTCTAGTTCAAGGAATTTGATTGCTAATAATCCCTATAATCCAGGAGTTACAGGGTACCAACATACAAATGGTATGAATTTAATAAGTGGTACTCTCAATAGATTAGTTTTTTCTCGTGAAGCAGACTATACAACAAATCATGCTCGTGTTCTTTCTCCTGGATATTATTCTGTTTCTTTGTGGTATCAAGTACAGAGCTATATTTCTGGCTCAACTATAAATGCAAATCTAAATGATCAAAGTGTTGGGAATATAGACATTAGCTCTAATAAAAGCTGGACTTATTGGTCTGGTACAGCCTATATATCACAAACATCTTATGGTTTTATTGATTTTGAATGAGCATTTGGATCAACTGTTACTTTTTCTGATATTGTAATAGTCCGTTCTCCTAAGCCTTCTCAACAGTATATTCCTGCCCCAGAAGATCTGATTCAGTATAATTCAACAGGTAATGTCGGTATCTGAACTACTTCTCCATGAGCGAAATTGGATGTCTCAGGTGCCGTCCGAACCAATAATCAGTTCATCTCAACTCTTGCAACAGGTACAGCTCCACTTGCTGTCACATCTACGACACTCAATACCAATCTCAATGCAGATATGCTCGATGGTCTCCATGCCTCCTCATTCCTCACATCATATACAGAGACAGATCCAATATGGAATGCAGCAAAAGCAAACTATGCTCTCCTC